>CAZHJA010000010.1:0-21770 GCA_964532865.1 uncultured Gammaproteobacteria bacterium | reverse complement strand
TAAAGCAAATACAAATGGAAGTGCTTTTACTTTAAAATTTAACAGACAGTTGCTAAATTTTAAAATTTCTCTTTTTGGAAAGAAAAATGCTTTAAATACAGTAGCTGTTATAGTGTTATTGCTTAAACTCGGATTTAAGTATGAAGATATTAAAAATCCAATACGAAATTTTAAAGGAGTAAGAAGAAGATTTGAACTTATTTATTCGGATAATACTACATTCCTTTTTGATGATTATGCCCATCATCCAGAAGAAATAAAAGCCACAATAGAAGCTGTGAGACAGAGATTCAAAAATAAAAGACTTATTATTATCTTCCAATCCCATACATATTCTCGAACAAAAGCTCTGTTGCATGAATTTGGGAAAAGTCTATCTCTAGCTGATAAAACATATGTCTTGCCAATATTTTCATCAGCTCGTGAAAAAAGCGAAGAATTTAATATTTCTGAAAAAGATATTGCCAAAGCTTCAGATAAGGGGAACATTTTATCTTTTCCAACATTTAATAAGCTTATAGAAGAATTACCCAAAATAATTAAAAAAGGTGATGTAATTATTACAATGGGGGCAGGCGATGTTTACAAGCTAAAAGATGATATAATTAGAGCTATAAAGCAGATAAAACAATAAGACTGTATTATTTAATATATGAAACAGCTTAACATATTAAAGAGTAAATTAGGGAAAACTAAAATTTTTAAAAAAGTTAACCTTTTTCCTTATTTAACAATGCGTCAAAAAGTATATGCAAAGTATTTTTTTAAAGCAAAAAAAAGAGAAGATTTACAAAAAGTTTGCTCTGTATGTTTAAAACATAATATTCCCTTTTTAATTCTTGGTGGAGGATCAAACATTGCGGCAAAAGAGGATATATATAATGGACTAGTAGTAAAAAATGAATATAAAAAAATAAAAGTTATTAAAAAAGGAAAAACTTATATAAATATACTTATTTCTTCAGGATATCCAGCTTCAAAGTTAATTGAAGAAACAATAGAAAAAGGATATTCTGGTTTTGAATATCATAAAGGTCTTCCTGGAACTGTAGGAGGAGCATTGTATATGAATGCAAAATGGACTCATCCTATACAATATTTTGGAGACAATTTAATATACGCATATATTGTTGATAAGTCTGGAAAAACAAAAAAAGTAGAAAAAAAGTATTTTAATTTTGCATATGATTACAGTATTTTACAAAAAACAAAGGAAGTATTGCTTGAAGCTGTATTTAAATTAAAAATTAAAAGCCCAAATATTTTAAGAAAAAAAGCCCAAAAATCATTAGAATATAGAAAGCAAACACAGCTTTTTGGGATTGCTACAAGCGGATGTTTTTTTAGAAATATATCAGAAAAAGATAAGAAAAAGCATAATTTACCTACAACATCAAGCGGATATTTAATAGATAAAGCAGGTCTAAAAGGCATAAGTTGCGGTGATTTTTATGTTTTATTAAAGCATGCAAACTTTATTGTTAATAAAGGCAATGGTAATCCAGATGATTTAAAAAAATTAATTAGTATTGTAAAAGAGAAAGTAAGGCATAAATTTAATATAAAACTTGAAGAAGAAGTTGTTTTAATCTAGTTTTTTTATATATATAAAATATTTATGAATAATTCATACATTGTTAAAGGAGGAAATAAGCTTAAGGGAAATATTGTGCTTTCTGGAGCTAAAAATGTAGCTTTAAAAGTAATTATTGCCGCTCTTATGTTTGACCAGGAGATTATTCTGGAAAATGTTCCGAGAATATATGATGTAAAACTTCTTTTGAAGTTAATTGCGGATTTAGGAGGGAAGGCAGAATTTATTGAAGAAAATACTGTTTTAATTGATAGTAGAAATATTGATAAAAATAAAGTTGATTTACTTCACGGTTCAAAAATTAGAGTTTCTTTTATGTTTTTAGCCCCCCTTTTTTATAAATTCAATAAATGTTATATTCCAAATCCAGGAGGATGTAGAATAGGAGCACGACCAATTGATAGAATAATAAACGGCATTAAAGCTCTTGGCGCTTGTGTAGAATATGATGCAAAAACAGGATATTATGAAATTGAAAAAAGAAAAAAAATAGGAGGAGAATATTCTTTTCCAAGACAGTCTCATACAGGCACAGAGCTTCTTATTATGTTTTCTATTTTTGCTGATAATAATGTAATAATATCTAATATTTCATTTGAGCCTGAAATTGATGAATTGATTAATTTTTTGAATAAGGCAGGAGCAGATATTAAAAGAGAGAATAATAAGATTGTAATAAAGCCTGTTAAAAAGTTAATTACTCATAATTCTTTTAAAATTATATCTGATAGAAATGAAGCAGTGACATATGCAATATCTGCAGTTTCTACAAAGGGAAAAGTTATTATTGATAAGATTCAGCCTGAATTATTAGATGCGTTTTTTATTAATCTTAAAAAAGTAAATATTGGAGTTGATATTTTAGGAAATAACAAAGTTAAATTTTACTATAAAGGTCAAATACTTCCATCAAATATAGAAACAGCTCCCCATCCTGGATTTATGACAGATTGGCAGCAAAATTGGGCAGTATTAATGACACAGGCTCAAGGAAAATCAACCATAGTAGAGCGAGTATTTGAAAATAGATTTTCATATATTTATGAATTAGAAAAACTTGGAGCAAAAATAGAGTTTGTAAATAAAAGTATTTCAAATCCTTGTAAATATTACTATTTTAATTATGAACAAGGAAAAAAATATAATCAGATAATTTCTATTCAAGGCGGACACTCTTTACATAATGGTGTATTAGAAATAACAGATTTGCGAGCTGGAGCCACATTAGTAATTGCTGCATTACTTGCAAATGGAAAAACAATAATAAATGGTGCTGAAATTTTAGAAAGAGGATATGAAAACTTAGATAAAAAAATTCAACAATTAGGAGGAGATATTAAAAAAATATGAAAACAGCTACTGTAATTGGAGGAGGAACAGGCTCATTTATTGTTTTATCAGGATTAAAAAAATATGATATTAACTTGGGTGTGATTGTTAGTATGATGGATTCTGGAGGATCAACAGGAAGATTAAGAGATCAGTTGGGAGTGCTTCCTCCAGGGGACTTGAGACAGTGTTTAGTTGCTCTTTCAGATAAATCTTATTTATGGAGAAAATTATTTTTGTATCGCTTTCAAAAAGGGGATTTAAAAGGACACAATTTTGGAAATATATTTTTATCCACTCTTGAAAAAGTAACGACAAATTATGAAGAGGTAATTAAAACAGCAGCATTTGTTTTAAAATTAAAAGGACCTGTTATTCCTGTTACGTTTCATAAAACAAACCTTTGCGCAAAATATGAAAGCGGAAAAATAATAAAAGGAGAAGGTAAAATAGATGAAAATATTAAAGAAGCAAGCAGAATAAAATGCGCCTTTCTTAGTCCATTAGTTTTAGCAAATAAGCGAGCGGTAAAAAGAATAAAAAAAACAGATTATTTAATTGTTGGCCCAGGAGACTTATACACAAGCATTATTCCTGTTCTTTTAGTAAAGGGAATAAAAAAAGCAATTATGTCATCAAAATTAAAGATTATATATATTATGAATTTAATGACAAAAACAGGACAAACAACAGGATATACAGCGCTTGATCATGTGAAAGATCTTACATTGTATTTAGGAAGAAAACCTGACTTTATTATTATTAACAATGGACAAATTAAAAAAAGTATTTTAAACTGGTATAGTAAGAATAATGAAAAGCCAGTTAAAGATAATATTAATGATGATGATTTTAAAGGTAAAATAATAAGAAGTGATTTGGTTGATTCAAATATATTTAAAAAACCAAAAGCTGATAAATTAATAAGAAGTATTTTAAGACATGATTCAAAAAAGTTAGCTAAAGATATTTTTAATCTTATTAAATGATACATAAACATACAATTTCTCTAAAAAATGCCTGGAATGGTCTTAAGTGGTCTTTTAAAACACAACCTAATTTCATTATTCATTTTTTGCTTTCATTTATTGCAATATCTTGTGGAATATTTTTTAAGATTTCTTATTATGAATTTCTTATTATTATTTCATTTATTTTCTTAGGTTTAACTATCGAGGCAATTAATACAGGAATAGAAAAAACAACAGATGCAATTGATCGAAAGTGGAGAGAGGATATTAAGTGGGCTAAAGATATTTCAGCTGGAGCAATGCTAATATTTGCGGTTGGTGCACTAACAATATCCTGTATTATTTTTGTACCTAAAATTTATCAATTCTTTTTATATTAAAAACATTACTAGATTTTTCTATGCCAATGTATTTGTTTGCAATATTTGCTTCTTTTGTTGTCAACATGATATTTATTATTCCTTTTATCAATTTTTTGTATAAAAACAAACTTCAAAGAGCACAACAGAAAACCAAAGATCCTTTTAACAAGCCAACGCCAATATTTGATTTATATAATAATCATAAAAAAGGAACACCTGTTGGGGGAGGAATATTAATTATTTTAACAACAATATTTATATTTACAATATTTCTTTCAGTAGTAAGCTTAACAACTAAAACTATTTTTACAAATTTTCCATCAATGTTTTCAGAGATTAAGATACTTTTTTTTACATTTATCTCTTTTGCAATTCTTGGAATTTATGACGATTTAAATAAAATATTTTTTTGGAAAGAAAAACATTTTTTTGGATTAAGAATCCGTCATAAACTTATTTTAGAAATAATTTTAGCGGTAATAATTTCTTATTGGCTTTTTCATGATTTGAAAATTGATATCATTAATATCCCCTTTTTGGGAGTATTTAATCTTTCATATTTTTATATTGTATTTTCAACATTTGTTATTGTTGCATTTGCAAATGCAGTAAATATTACTGATGGATTGGATGGATTAGCTTCGGGAATTTTAATGATAGCCTTAATTTGTTTTTGGATTATTTCAAGGTCTATTTTAGATGTTCCGACATCTTTATTTATTGCTGCATGGCTAGGTGGCTTGCTTGCTTTTTTGTATTTTAATATTTATCCAGCAAGAATATTTTTAGGCGATTCTGGAGCACTGGCTTTTGGTGCAACTTTTGCTGTAATTGGACTTATTTTAGGTAAACCATTTACCTTGCTTATTATTGGAGCTATTTTTGTAGTTGAGATTTTTACTTCATTTATGCAGCTTTTTAGTAAAAAAATACTTAAAAAAAAGCTTTTTTTTGTATCTCCTTTTCATTTATGGCTTCAACATAAAGGATGGGAAGAGCCCAAAATTGTTATGCGCTTTTGGCTTATTTCAATAATCTTCGGTATTTTTGGTCTTATGATTGCCTTTATGAAATAATAATCTATAGTTTAAGATTTATTAAAATTTAACTTTTCTTAAAGTTCAAAATGATACAATATATTTACTATGAATAAGCTTATCTTTAAGTTAAAAAACCAGTTTAATAATAAAAAAGTTCTTGTTATAGGCTTGGGACTTCAAGGTGGAGGAGTCGGATTAGCGCGTTTTTTTTCAAAGTTAGGGGCAAATGTTACTGTAACTGATTTAAAAACAAAAGAAAAACTAAAAAGTTCTATTGACAAATTAAGCGGATTAAACATTAAATTTACATTAGGAGAACATAAGATTAGTGACTTTACATCTTCTGAGTATATTTTTAAAGGACCTTCAGTTAAGTGGAATTTGCCAGAACTTGTTTGTGCAGGAAAAAAAGGAGTAACAATTGATATGGAAGCTTCTTTTTTTGTAAGATATTGTCCTTCTAAAATAATTGGAATAAGTGGTACAAGAGGAAAGTCAACAACTGCTATGATGTTGTATTCTCTTCTTAAAAAATCCAAAAAAAAAGTCTTTTTAGGCGGAAATATTCCAAATATCTCAACAATTGAAATCCTTAAATCAGCCACTGCACAAGATTATGTAATTCTTGAGCTTTCTTCATGGCAGCTTTCAGGATTAAATAAAAAAAAGATAAGTCCAAATATTTCAATTTTTACTAATCTTTATCCAGACCACTTAAATTATTATGACTCAATGGATAATTACGCGTTAGATAAAAAAGCCTTATATTTAAATCAAAAACCTTGCGATTATTTAATTGCAAACAAAGTACTGAAAAAAGAAATTGAAAAAGATAATCCTAAGTCTAAAATTTATTATTTTCAAAATACTGATTTTCCAAAAAAACTAAAATACCTTAAAGGAATTCATAATAAGGAAAATGCAGCTTGTGTTTTAATTGCTGCAAAAATACTTAAAATAAATAAAAAAAATACAGAAGAGCACATTGTTAATTTTAAAGGAGTCCATAGCCGACAGGAAATAATAGGTAGTAAAAATAATATTACTTTTATAAATGACACAACATCTACAACGCCAATTGCAACTATAAAAGCCATAGATTCATTTTCCAAAAGTAGAATTATTTTGATTTTAGGCGGAAAAACTAAAAATCTTCCAACAGATAAATTATTAAAAAAATTAAATGACGTTGAGAAAATAGTCCTTTTAAAAGGAAGTTTTACAAGCGAAATATCTAAAAAATTAAATAAACAAATAAAAAAGAAAATTGCAGGAAAGTTTGATGATTTGGAAAAAGCTGTTGAAAAAGCATATGAAATTGCAAATAAAACAAAAGACAAGCATAAGGAAGAAATAATTGTGCTTTTTTCTCCTGGCGCAACATCATTTGAGTTGTTTGATAATGAATTTCATAGAGGAAGAGAGTTCAATAGAATATATAAGAGAATATAATTAATATTTAAATATATTAAAACCGTATTAATAGATGATAAGAAATAAACGAAAAAAGACTATTGTAAAAAATAATCTTTTTTTACCTTTAATTACTATACCAATAATATTATCAATTATTGGTCTTGTATTTATTTTTGAATCTTCAAGTATAAGAAGCTTTAGTGAATACTCAAACAGTTTTTATTATTTAAAGATGCAGGGAATTTGGCTTATTTTAGCTATTATTGTTTTTTTCATACTTTCTAAGATTGATTATCATGCCTTGTATCATTTGGCTTTTATAATAATGTTGTCAACCATTGTTCTTTTAATAATCGTTCTAATTCCAGGAATTGGAAATATGGCAGGAGGCGCACGAAGCTGGATTAATTTTGGTTATTTTAATATTCAACCTACTGAACTTGCTAAGTTTTCAGTAATAGTATATCTTTCTTCATGGCTTATTAAAAAAGAAAAAAAGAGATTTTTTTCTTTTGCTCTTTTTTTAGTAATTCTTATTGGTTTAGTAGCTCTTCAGCCTGATATTGGAACTGCAATTATTATTTTTGCCTTAAGTATAATAATATACTTTTTAGCTGGTATAGAACTTGGGTATCTTTTAATACTTTTACCAATATCTTTTGCAGGCTTTTTTCTTTTAATTAAAATATCTCCTTATCGATTCAACCGTTTTTTAGCTTTTTTTGACCCAACAAGAGATCCATTGGGAATAACTTATCATATAAACCAAATAATGATTTCATTGACAAATGGTGGATTATTTGGACAAGGACTTGGAGCTTCAAGACAAAAATATCTATTTCTTCCTGAAGCGCACACAGATTCGATATTTGCAATTATAAGCGAAGAGGTTGGTTTTATAGGAAGCTTTGTCCTAATTTCACTTTATGTTTTTTTCGCTTTAAATATATATCGTATTATTAAATATGCTCCAGATAGATTTGGAAAGCTTCTTGCTGGAGGAATATTTGCTTTTTTTAATCTTCAAGTAATTATTAACTTAGGAGCAATGGTAAATTTACTTCCATTAACTGGAATTCCAATTCCATTTATTTCTTATGGAGGATCTAACTTATTAATTTCTTTTGTTTTGCTTGGAATACTTGTTAATATTGCAAAAAAGACTAGAATTGCATAAATATATTAGACTATAAATTATGAAAAAAATATTAATCACAGGTGGACATATAACACCAGCTCTTGCAGTTATTCAAGGTTTAAAAAATAAGTTTAAAGATGATATTGATATAGTTTTCGTTGGAAGAAAGTATGCATTTGAAAATGAAAAAACAATATCTTTTGAATATAAAGAGATTAAAAAGAGAGAAATAAAATTTATTCCCCTTGAAACAGGAAGATTAACAAGAATAATTTCATTAAAAACAATACGAAGTATAATACGTATACCTTTAGGATTATTTAATGCATATAAAATTCTTAAAAGTGAGAAGCCAAGTGTTACCTTATCATTTGGCGGATATATTGCTTTACCTGTTGCTTTTTGGTCATATATTTTTAAAATTCCATTATATACTCATGAACAAACAATACATCCTGGACTTTCAAATAGAATTATTGGTTTTTTTGCAAAGCGCATATTTATCGCATTTAAAAGTTCGCAGTCATATTTTAATAAAGGCAAAGTTGTTTTAACGGGAAACCCTGTTAGATCAGTAATTTTTAATACAATTTCAAAACCTTTTATAATTCAAAAAGACAAAATTGTAATATATATAACAGGCGGTTCTTTAGGCTCCCATAGCATAAATAATAAAATAAGAGAGATAATTAAGGAATTGTTAAAGAAATATATTGTAATTCATCAAGCTGGAGACTCTGTAGAATATAAAGACTATGAGAAACTTATTAAATTAAGAAAAACACTTTCTACAAACCTTCAAAAGAATTATATTTTAAGAAAGCATTTTTTAGAACATGAGATTGGATATATTTATTCACTTTCTGATATTGTTATTGGAAGGTCAGGTGCCAATACTTTTTTTGAACTTATTAGTTTAAGAAAACCTGCTATTTTTATTCCTCTTCCATGGTCGGCAAATAATGAACAAGAAAAACATGCTCTTATTTTTAAAAATGCAGGTTGTGGAGAAATATTTTTTCAAAAAGAAGAATCTTATAAACTGATACAATTAATAGACAAAGTTGCTGTAAATATTTACCAATATATATATAATTTTAAAACTTTGCAGTATTTATATAGTGAAAACGCAGTTAAAAAAATCATTGACGAAATTTTCTAAAATTCTTAAAAAAACTTTAATTTTTCTAATTCTTGTTTTATTTTTCTTTTTTGCTATTTACTTTTTAAATGAATATTTTCTCGTTGAAGAAATTAAAATAAAAGGAATTTCCCAAAATACATCTCTTAATGGTATAGCAAGCTATAAAAACAGAAATATATTATTTCTTTCTGAAAAAGAAATCGAAAGTAAAATAACTTCTGAAAATTCTTATGTTGATAAAGTATATGTTAATAAAGAGTTCCCAAAGACTTTAAGTATTTTAGTTTCAATTCATAAGAACATTGCACAATTAAAAGTTAGCAATGGTTTTTTTAATTTAAGTGAAGAAGGCAGAATAATTTCAAAAGTAAGAGAAAGAAAAGAGGGTATTACAACAATTAATTATTATCAGCTTTTTAATTATCATGAAAATCAAGCAGGTGATTTTATTACTTATAAAGATATTAAAACTGCCCTTTTTATATTAACAAACGCTCTTGATCTAGGTATAAAAGCTGATAGTATTGATATTAATGGTCTTACTATGATAATATTAAATTTTGAAGAAAGAAAAGTTTTTTTTAGTACTGAAAAAGATAAAGAAATACAGATTTATGAATTAGACCAGATAATTCATAGTTTAAAAATTAAAGGTCAAGATTTTAAGGAACTAGATTTAAGGTTTAAAAAACCGATTATAGTATTTAACTAAAATATAAATTTAAATAAATATTTATTTAAATTTATATATAATTGAAATAATAATATATGAAAGATGAATTAGTATGCGGAATTGATATAGGAAGTTCAAAGATTGCTACTATTGTTGGTGTAAATTTAAAGGAAGATAAAGAAACAAGAATTATTGGTTTTAATTCAACTCCGTCAAAAGGTGTAAAAAAAGGCCTTATTGTTGATATTGAAGAGGTTACAATTGCAGTAGAAGAGAGCGTTGAAAAAGCAGAGCGCATGGCAGGTCGTAAAATTAATAAAGCATTTGTTTCTGTAGGTGGACCTCATATTGCTTCATTAAATTCTCATGGAATTGTTGCTGTATCAAATCCTCAGTCTGAAATTGTTTATACAGATATGGACAGAGCAATAGATGCTGCCCGAGCTATTTCTTTATCAAATGCTAAAAGAATTATTGAAGTTAGTCCTAGAGACTATATTGTAGATGGTCAGGATGGAATTAGAAATCCTATTGGTATGTCTGGAGTTCGGCTTGAGGTAGAAACGCATATTATTACAGCCTCACAGACTAATTTGAGAAATATTGATAGGGTGTTAGAGGACCTTGATATTCAGAATTTAGGATTTGTTTTTGCAGGACTTTCATCTGCAGAATGCGTTTTAACAGATACTGAAAAAGACTTGGGCGCTGTTCTTGTTGATATAGGTGGCGGAAAGATAGACCTTTGTATTTATATTGAAGGCGCATTGTCCTACTCTTCTTCAATTCCAGTAGGCGCACGCCATATTACAAATGATATTGCAGTTGGCTTGCGAGTTTCTCTTGATACAGCAGAAAAGATTAAACTTCAACTAGAACAACACATTGCTTCAAAAAAGAATGTTACAAGGAAAACAATCTTGGAATCAAGCTTATCAGAACTTCATTTGGATGAGAAAGTAAAAGATATTTCAATAGGTGCAGTTACCGATGGAATAATTGCTCCAAGACTTGAAGAAATTTATAAACTAGTTTTTGAAGAGATAGAAAAAAGCGGTTTTGGTGACAGTATTCCATCGGGTTTAGTTGTTACAGGAGGAGGAGCTTTAACTGTTGGAATTCTTGATTCTGGAAAGCAAGTTGTTGGCTTACCAATAAGAGTAGGTGTTCCTCAAAAAGTATCAGGATTAATTGATGAAATAATATTTCCTCAGTATGCTACATGTGTCGGCTTGATTTTATATGCAAAAGGCAATATAATGCCTGAAGAAAACAGAATAAATTTTAATAAAGTCCTAAAAGACTTTTCTGTAACAGACTCTTTGTCTAAGTTTAAAAACTTAATCAAACAGTTTATACCATAATAATTAAAATATTTTCAAAAAGGAACAATAAATTTATATATGTTGGTTAAACCTCACGCTGGACAGGCAGCTAAAATTAAAGTACTTGGTGTTGGAGGAGGGGGAGGAAATGCAATATCTTCCATGATTGTTGATGGGGGAGTTACTGGTGTTGAGTTTATTGCAATAAATACTGACTCTCAAGCTCTTCTTAATAATAAAGCTGATGTTAAGATTCAAATAGGAGAAAGTTTAACAAAAGGATTGGGTTCTGGAGGTGATCCTGAAATTGGACAGCATGCAGCAGAAGAATCAAGAGATAGACTAAAAGATGAAATTGGGGACGCTGATATGATATTTATTACATGTGGACAAGGGGGTGGAACTGGTACAGGCTCTTCTCCTCTTATTGCTGAAATTTCTAAAGAAACTGGTGCGTTAGTAGTAGCTGTTGTCACAAGGCCATTTAAATTTGAAGGTAAAAAACGTATGATGAGTGCTGATGATGGCATTGAGAAATTAAGAGATAAGGTTGATACATTAATTGTTGTTCCTAATCAAAAAGTTCTTACTATTATTGACAAAAAAACACCAATTCTTGAAGCTTTTAGAAAAATCGACACGATACTTCATGAAGGAGTAAGAGGGATAGCAGAACTTATTACAACTCCAGGGCTTATTAATGTTGATTTTGCTGATGTAAAATCTGTTATGTCAAATGCCGGTACAGCTCTTATGGGGATAGGAGCGTCAAGTGGTGACAAGCGAGCTATGGGAGCAATTAAACAAGCAATTTCTTCACCATTACTTGACATATCTATAGAAGGAGCAAAAGGAGTACTTCTTAATATTATTGGAGGACCTGATATGGCCATGAGTGAGATTGACGAAGCGGTTTCAATTATTACAAAGACAGTTGATCCAGATGCAGATATTATCTTTGGAGCTGTTGTTGATGAAAAAATGATGGATCAATTAAAAATTACAATTGTTGCAACCCGTTTTGATGACAGAGGTTTAAAACTTTTTAATTATAAAAAAGAATTTTCTGCTGAAGAGAAAATAAAAGAAGATAAGTATCAAGATGAAGACGAAGAAGTAGAGGAATTAAAAGATTTAAAGAAAAAGGCATCTGAAAAGAAAAAACCTTTTGTAACAAATGTTTCAAGTGAAAGCGACAAAAGCGATGAAGAACTTCTTGAAGAGAGTGAAGAATTTGATATCCCTGCTTTTTTGAGAAAAAAATAAATGATATAATGATACTCTATGAAAAAGCCTTCGCGAATTCATGATTTCCCAAAGATGGAAAAAAAATGGCTTAAATCTTGGGGAAAATCAGGTTTATACAAGAAATATTTAAACAAAAATAATAATTCAAAAGAAAAATTCTCCTTTTTTGATGGACCAATAACTGCAAATAATGCTATGGGGATTCACCATGCATGGGGAAGGACGTACAAAGACTTATTTCAGAAATTTAATAACTTACTTGGAAAAGAACAGAGGTTTCAAAGTGGTTTTGACTGTCAGGGATTATGGGTAGAAGTTGAAGTTGAAAAAGAATTGAACTTGAAAAATAAAAGCGATATTGAAAATCTTGTTAAAGGTAACAAAAAAGCTTCTATTGCCAGATTTGTTAAGCTTTGCAAGGATAGAGTTAAAAAGTATTCTCATGTACAAACTGAACAGTCAAAGAGACTTGGTTATTTTATGAATTGGGACAATTCATATTTTACCATGAGCGATGAGAATAACTACATGATATGGCACTTTTTAAAAATAATTTATGAAAATGGATGGATATATAAAGGAAAGGATTCTGTTCCATGGTGTCCAAGGTGTCAGACGGCAATTTCACAGCATGAGATGCTTACTGAAGATTATAAAGAAGTGGTACACGAATCAATAGTGTTGTCTTTTCCAATTAAAGGAAGAAATCATGAGTTTTTGCTTGCGTGGACTACAACTCCATGGACTATTCCAGCAAATATTGCAGTAGCTGTTGATAAAACAATTAATTATTCACTTGTAAAAGACTTAACTTCTAAAAATAATTATTGGGTAGCTCATAATCTTATAAAACAAGTATTTAAACACAAAAAGTTAAAAGTAATAAAAACTGTAAAAGGAAAAGAATTGGTTGGATTAAAATACAAAGGCCCTTTTGATAATTTAGCTGCTGTAAAAAAGGTTGCAGTAAACAATACAAGCACTTTTCATACAGTTATTGCTACAGATAATTTAATTCTCCCAATTAGTTTGGATGAAGGGACAGGACTTGTTCATACAGCTGTTTCTGCAGGACAAGAAGACTTTAAACTGGGTAAGAAATATAAGCTTCCAATGATTCCTGTAATAGATGATGAAGCGACATATATAAAAGGCTTTGGATTTTTAACTGGTAAAAATGCCAAAAAACATCCCTTGCTTATTCTTGATTATCTTGTAAAAAAAGATAAGAAAGGTGAAAACTGGGTATTTGAGATATTTAATTATAAACATAGATATCCTGCATGCTGGAGATGTAAAACAGAACTTGTATGGAAGGTTAATGATGAGTGGTATATTGCTATGGATAAGCCCTCAAAAATCTTGAAAAAAGGAAAGAGTACATTAAGAGAAAAAATGGTAAAAGTTGCCAAAAAAATAAACTGGCTTCCTGAATTTGGTTTGAACAGAGAATTAGATTGGCTTAAAAATATGCATGATTGGCTTATTAGTAAAAAAAATAGATATTGGGGATTATCTCTTCCAATATATGAGTGTAAATCATGCAAAAACTTTGAAGTAATAGGCTCAAAAGAAGAATTAAAAAAAAGAGCAGTTTGCGGATGGGATAAGTTTAAAGGACATTCTCCTCATAAGCCACATATTGATGAAGTTGAAATATTATGTTCAAAATGTAATAAAAAAGTTAAAAGAATAGATGATGTTGGTAATCCTTGGCTTGATGCCGGTATTATTCCCTTTTCAACCCTTGTTGATCCAGATACTAAAAAAATAAGTTATTTGGGAGATAAGAAGTATTTTAAAAAATGGTTTCCAGCAAATTTTATTACGGAATCTTTCCCAGGACAGTTTAAAAACTGGTTTTATTCAATGATAGCTATGTCAACAGTACTTGAAAATTCAAATTCTTTTAATACAGTTTTGGGATTTGCAACATTAACTGATGAAAAAGGAAAAGCAATGCATAAAAGCTCGGGAAACTTTATTGAATTTAATAAAGGAGCAGATAGTATTGGTGTTGATGTTATGAGATGGATGTATTTAAGACAGAATCCTGCTGACAATCTTCTTTTTGGATTTTCAAAAGCAGATGAAGTAAGAAGACAGATTTATTTAATGCTTTGGAATATATTTAAGTTCTATATTGAATATTCAAAATTAGATAAAGTAAAAGTAAATATTGATCTTAAAAAACAAAGACTTGAAAAAGGAAAAATGAATATTTTAGATGAATGGATATTAACAAAATTATATCTACTAACTGATTCTGTGAAAAAAAGCCTAACAAAATATAATACTAAAGATGCTACACTTGAAATTGAGAAATTTATTAATGATGTTTCAACATGGTATATACGAAGAAGTAGAGAAAGAATATGGATACATTCAAATAATGAAAATGATAAGAAAATGTTTTATAGTACTTTTAATTATGTTTTAACAAATTTTTCAGTAATTCTTTCTCCTTTTCTTCCATTTATAACTGAAGAGATTTATACCTGCTTAACAAAATTTGAATCTGTTCATCTTTCTTCATGGCCGAAGTTTGAAAATAAAAGTATAAATAATAATTTAATAAAAGATATGGATTTAATAAGAAAGGTTACAGAAATAGGACATAGAAAAAGAAAAGAGCTTAATTTTAAAGTACGTCAACCATTATCTGAGGTAAAAATTGTATTTCCAAAAAATGTAAAGTTTTTAATTTATGAAAATGAAATAGAATATAAAAATATTATAGCTCAAGAATTAAATGTAAAAAAAGTAACTTTCTCTTTTAAAACAAATATTAAAGACATAGTAATTAAATATAATACAAGATTAACGCCTTCTTTGATAAAAGAAGGAAAATTAAGAGATTTAATTCGTGAAATTCAAATTAATAGAAAAAAGCTGGGTACAAAGCCCAATGAATATGTTGATATTGAAATTCCTGAAAATTATTTAATTTATGAAAAAGAAATTAAAAAAAAGGTTTTTGTAAATAAAATTATTTTAGGAAATAAATTGAAGGTAGTAATATAGTTTATATATGAGATACGTATTAATTCCTGTTTTTTTTCTTTCTCTTTTTAGTATTTTTAATATATTTGGGATTAAGCCGAATTTAGTTGGAAATCAAATACTATATTTTGTAATTGCAGGACTACTATACATTATAATTAAAAAAATAGGCAATAATATATTCTATCAAAATGTAAAACTTCTTTATTTTTTGTTTTTAGGAATATTAATAATTACATTTATTATTGGATTGGAAGTAAAAGGGTCAAAAAGATGGATTGATTTATATTTTTTCAATTTTCAAGCATCTGAGTTTTTTAAAATCTTCTTTATTTTATTCTTATCTGATTATTTATCAAAAAAGCAATTAAATTTTTTTTCATTTATTAAATCAATAATATATTTTATTATTCCTGCAGTAATTATTTTTAAACAGCCTGATTTAGGAAATACAATGGTTTTAGTATTTGTTTTTATTGTTCTTATTTTGTTTTCATCTATTAAAAAAAAATATCTTATTTACTTTTTGCTTGCAATATTTTCAGTTATACCATTAGGTTTTACTCTATTGCATAATTATCAAAAAGCTAGAATTTTTAGTTTTTTAAATCCTGAGTTTGATCAACAGGGGACTGCATATAATATGATTCAGTCTGTAATTACTGTAGGCTCTGGTAAGTTTTTAGGAAGAGGACTGGGGCTTGGAACACAATCTAGACTATTTTTTCTTCCTGAAAATCACACTGATTTTGCCTTTGCATCTCTTGTTGAACAATTTGGATTTGTTGGAGGGGGTTTGGTTATTATATGCTACATTATTATATTTATAATATTAGCTAAAAGATTAGTTGCTTTATTTTATGATAAAGAAAGTGATTTAAAAAAAGCCTTTTTATATACTTTGGGATTTACATCTTATTTTACTTTTCAAGTTATTATTAATATTGGAATGAATTTAGGCATAATGCCTATTACTGGAATTGCGCTTCCGATAATATCGTATGGAGGCTCATCTATTGTTGCTGCAATGATTGGATTGGCATTTATTACGGATAAGTAATTATATTAGTTTTGATTTTATGTCTTATTGTGCTAAAATGGTTACTTATGTCTCAATTTGTAGTAATTAAAACAGGTGGACAGCAATTTTTAGTAAAGCAAGGTGATGAGATTATTGTAAATAAAATTGATAAAGAACCTAAAAGCAAGCTTGAATTTGATCTTTTAGCTAAGTTTGATACTGAAAATGGAAATATTGAATTAGGAAATCCTTTATTAAAGACCAAGGTAAAAGGTGAATTATTAGAGCAAATAAAAGGGGATAAAATAAGAGTATCTCGTTTTAAAGCTAAGGTAAGATATAGAAAGGTAAAAGGATTTAGGGCACAGTTGACTAAAGTAAAAATAATTAAGATTTAAATTATATGGCACATACTAAAGCTCAAAAAGCAGTAAGAGGAAATAGAGACTCAAGATCTAAAAGACTTGGGGTTAAATTATATGGTGGTCAACCAGCTATTACTGGTAATATTATTATTCGTCAAAGAGGTTCAAAAGTTAATGCTGGAAAAGGAACAATGCTTACTAAGGATTTTACAATAATGGCAACTTGCAAAGGTAGGGTTAAGTTTCTTATTAGACAAGGGAAAAAGTTTGTTTCAGTTGTGTAATATATTTCTTCATTTTTAAGTTTGCTTTTCTTTTGATAGAATTAATGTATGAATGAAAAAGATAAGCTTGTTGAACAAATAAAAAATGAAACAGATATATTTAATAAGGCAAAGTTAATTGAGTTTATTATTAAACAAAAAAAAGAAAGAATAGTAGATCTTGCAAAAAAGCTTTCAATGAAGCCTTCATATATTTGTCATATTTTAAGATTAAATAGACTTCCAGACTTGGTAATTGATGGTTATTATGCAAGAAATATATCATTAAGTCATTTATTTGTAGTTTCAAGGCTTAAAAATAAGGATGAGATTATTAAATTATATGAAAAGCTATTGTCAAAGCCTATGACAGTATTACAGACTGAAGAGATTGTTAGAGAAAATCTATATGGGACAAAGACAAAAGGAGAATATATTCAAAAAGACGAGATTAAAAGATTTGAGGATTTTATTAAAAGGGACAATATTAAAGTTAAAATAATCCAGACAAGAATAAAGAGCAAATGTATTATTGAAATTAAAGGGAATTTAGAAAAAACTTCAGAATTATTAAGAAAATTAATGAAAATTATTGAATCTTGGAATATAAACGAGTAAATTTTCTCCAATTTTCGTTTGAAGATTTTTAGGTAATGGATTCTTTATTATTCCCATTTTAGTTGATGGAAAATACCTATAAATTACATTTCCAATAATGCTATCTATTGATATCGGACCAAATTCTCTTGAATCAGAAGAACGTGGTCTATTATCTCCCATTACAAAAATATCTTCTTCAGGGATTGTCACAGATACTCCTTCTTTTATGTATCCGCCATTCCATAAGTTTGTTTGTTCAGATATATAGTTTTCATTAACTTGATTGTTATTTACATAAATAATACCATTATCAACAAGTAGTGTATCACCAGGTAAGGCAATTATACGTTTAATATAATCAATGTCAGGATTTTTAGGTGATTTAAAAACAATAACATCTCCACGCTTGATTGGTCTAAATTTATATGTAATTTTGCTTGTGAAAATGTAATCTCCTGATTGAAATGTAGGTTCCATAGATGCTCCTTTAACTTGATTTGGTTGCATTATGAAAAGATAAACAACAATAAAAAGAGAGCCAATAAAAACTATTGTTTCTAAAATTTCCATTACAAACTTAATTACAGATTTTAATACGTTCATAGAAATAAAGTTTAGTCAAAATATTAACAAAAAACAAGGGATTTTATATAATATACATAAAAGAACCCATAGCTCAGTTGGCAGAGCGTTTGATTCACATTCAAAAGGTCGATGGTTCAAATCCATCTGGGTTCACATTTCAATAAAAAGTCTGATATGACAGGTTTATTTAGTTTAGTATCATAAGTTAATGAATAGAATCAAAAAACGTATTTTATTTGAAGTAAAGCATCATTTCGAAAGTTATAAATATATTTTCAAAAAAAAAGATTCAATTTTAGACATAGGCATAGGACCTGGTTTTACAGCTAAATTTATCCAATTAAATCTTCCTAGCATTAAACTAGTTGGCTTAGATGTTATTAATATTCTTCAAGAAAATGTACAACTCGTAATTTATGATGGAAAAAAGATACCGTTTGATAATAAATTTTTTGATGTTTCAATAATATTTTATTCACTTCATCATGCAAAATCTCCTTTTAAATTACTCAAAGAAGCAATAAGGATTACAAAGCGAAATATTATAATTATTGAAGAATTTTGTTTATCAAGTGCAAATGCTAATGTTGAAATGCAAAAAGAAAGAGAAACCCTAATAGCATTAGGAATACCTCCAGATTTGTACCATAATGATTTAAATCAAGAAGAGCTTGAGGATTTATTTAGGAAATATAAACTTACTGTCAGATATAGAAAAAAGCTTAAAACTAAATCAAACAAGTCAATAAAAAAATACCTTTATATTTTAGAATTATAAGCGCATGTCTCTTGCTTCATTGTCTAGTTCCTATTAGTGTATCTTTATAACTATAGTTATTTAACCAAATTGTCGTAAGAGTAACTTGTGGGTTTAAGTAAAAATAATTTCACGCATAGACTTTTTTTTATAAAGAATTATTATTTCGTTAGTTTATATTTAATAATTATGAAAATTACTAAAGCAATAATTATTATTATAAACACAGGAAACAATATATTATTATTTTCTTTATTTTCTATATCGTTTTTTGATTTTTCTTGATTACTAATATCTGGATCATTATTTTCGGTTAATCCTAATACATCTTTTTGATTTGTTTTTAATGCAATATTTTTACTTATTTGCTTGTCCTTTTTTTTTATTTTTTCATTAGACGCTTGAATATTAACATTGTAACTATTTGATGGTGTTGGTGTATTAGATAGATTTGAGTCTATAACAGAATTATTTTGATCTTCTGGTTTATCAGTTGGAGTAGGTATATGAGTAATAGTGGGAGATGGAGGAGTTGAAGATGGAGAGATAGTTATTGGAGAAGGAGAGGGAGTCGTTGTTGAAAATGGAAAATTGGATATTGTTGGTGTAGGTGTAATAGTTGTTGTAATTTCAGGAGTAGGCGTTGGAGAACTTTCAGGAAATACACTTTGTGCTTTTTCTGCATTGAAACTTACAATATATGAATCAATTTGAGAATTTGGAGGTTCTTTAACTATTTCTCCATTAATTGTATCCCAAATATCATTTTCATTTGTTATTTGACCTATTATTACAGTATATTCTCCTTTATCTATTCCTTTAATATTTAGTTTATATTGTCCAGTTTCTGCATTTGGAATAAATATCATTCCATCTTTTTCAATATATTTATTTTCGTTAAATAAAACTTCAATATTAGCTGGAGATTTTATAAAAAATATAAGAGAGGGAGAAATTATTGTTCTTGCTCCTTCTGAAATATTTTCATCACTGATTTCAATATTTGCAATCTCAAACATTTTTTTAATAGGACCTTTTTTATAAACAATCTCATTATGATTTAAATTGTATTCATAGGAATTTAAATTTATATTTGCGGTTTTTTCAAGAGCAGTTCCATCACCATTATCATATAAAACACTATTTGGTTGTCCATCAATATAATTTCCTAATATATTTTGAAGAGGGTCTGCAGGTTTAATAATATAACCTGCTAATGTTTCAATGTTTGCTCCGTATATAGAAAAAAATATGCTTTGAATATCATCTATTGAAGAATTATATTCATTAAGAAGAATATTTTGAATAGAAAGCTCAGAATTATTAATATATTCTCCGTCACTTGTTTTTAAAAATGGGAATAGAGGAAATAAGTCATAAAGTACAGGAAACCTATTTTGTATTGTTTTTTTATCGGTTTCAATGCCTGATTTATTTAAAATGATAATAATTTTTTGAGCAAGCCACATAAATGTATTTTTTCGCTCAATTTCGCCTGCTTCCAAAGGCCTGTACGTTTCTGGTGATCCTTTATGAGGTGAGCCAACTGAGATTAATTTACTAATATTATTATTTCCATGCTTTTGTGTCCATATTCTTCCTATTAATCCACCTAAAGAATGTCCGATAATTGTAATTTTTGTATTTTCATTATCCTTTAATATTTTTTCATTAATAAAGTCATCTAAATTGTCTGATGAGTCTTCAATATTTTTTCTCCAATCATAAGGAAAAATATAATAATCTTGATTTTTAATATATTGGGCATTATTTAGAGAGTTAATTAATCCATTGTATTCAGTTACAACACTATTTAACTTCCAGTCATATATTGATACGTTTTCATTATGCAAAAGAGCTTGTTTATTCCAAGATGCAAAAATACCAGGGATAATAACTATAGTATCTTTAGTTAGCTTATATTCAGCATAACTTATATGTCTTGTTCCATTATCACTGCTGTACCACATTGAAAGCTTAGAGCCTATTTTTAAAACACTTGAAGACAATATCTCTCTGTTATCATAAGATTCGCCTATTTGAATAACGTAGCATGAATCTTCACATTCCCAGTTAATTTTATCTATTGATGTTGCGTGAAAGATGTTTGTGCTTTTATAGTATCCAGTGTTATACCACATATGAAAAACGTCATTAATTTTAATTATTGAAGGAGCTTCAGTAAATCCAAGAGAGGGAATATTTAATGGATTTTCTTCATATTTTTCCCAATTAATACCATCATTTGAATAAGCATATCCAATTTTCCAGTTGCTTTGTATATTTGAAGAGCTGTACCAAAGGTGATACGTTAATCCATCAAAATATATATATGGATTTGTAATCCCAATACTGTCCCAAGATCCTCCTGATCCTTCCAATACATAAGATTCATAAATATCCCAGTTTATTCCATTTGAAGACACTGCATAACCTAAATGATAACGACTATTTGAATCAACTGCGTTATACCACATTTTATATTCGTTGTTAATATATAAAACTGTAGGCTCTGCTGCTCCTATTTCGTTTTTATCTGTTCTTGGAGCAATTATAGCGCCATCATTTTTATTCCAATTAATTCCATCTGTTGACTCTGCATAGTAAATTGAAAACTTATTATTTTTATATCCCTGATACCATATTTGGTAAATACCGTTTTCATAAATTACAGAAGGAGACCATACTTTTTGTCCATCAGATTGATCAGATGATGCAGTTAATACAGGATTATTTTCATACTTTAACCATTGAGCATTTACATTTGGCTTATTAGATAAAAACAACAGTAATGTAAAAAGTAGGGGAATAATATATTTTTTCATACATATATTTTGTAATATACAAATACTTTGTAATCAATGGATTATTTGCTACAAAATTGGTTGTTTGCATTGTTTTAATAACAAAAAAGTAGGAAAGTATAATATTTTTTT
>CAZHJA010000009.1:0-22143 GCA_964532865.1 uncultured Gammaproteobacteria bacterium | reverse complement strand
TCAGTCCAGGGGGGAGGATTCGAACCTCCGTAGTCATAAAGACGACAGTTTTACAGACTGTTGCGATTGTCCACTCCGCCACCCCTGGTATATATAAATTATATCACTAGCCTTTTGAAAACTCAAAGAACAAATTTCATTTGTTTTTCTGCTATCATATATTTTATGACCTTAACAGAAATCTCATATTACAGTAGAAAAGCATTGCCTTTTGTAATTATTTTCTTTCTTGTTTTGTTTATTCTGTTTTATGGTGTAAAGCTTCTTCTTATTACAATAAATAAGCCCATTGAAGATAAAGCGCAGCTACATACTATTTTTAATAAGATTGATAGATTAAATGTTAGTGACTCTACTCCTAGTGCAAATCTTAATTTTGTGCTTGATACTATAGAAGGAGAGCCTGTAACTTCTACAAAATCAGCTGAGGTATTTTTTCTTCCTGCTTCTGTAAGTAAATTTGGATATAGGCAAAGAATATATTTAATGGCAAAAGCACTTGGTTTTAATACTGAGACAGTAACACATAAATTAGATGGAAAAATTGCAACTTTTTCAAATAATTATGAAGAATTGTCAATAGATATTACAAACTTTAATTTTAATTATGAGTATAACTATAATAAAGCTCCAAAAAGCGAAACTTCATTGTTTTTAGATACATATATTCCTTCTAATAATGAAATAATTAGTAAGGCTGTAGAATTATTAAAGAGTGTTAATCGTTATCCTGAGGAATTAAGTCAAGGAGGAACAAATATTATTTATCATAAGTTTAATTTTGTAGATAATAAACTTAAAACCGTAAAGGATCCTAAAGAGGCAAATGTAGTTGAAGTGGATTTTTACAGACCTGACATTAATGGTCTTCCAGTTATTTCACCTAAGTATTTTACAAGCAGGAATTACGTTATTATGGTTTTTTATGAAAAAGATTATAGGATTCTTAAAGCTGAAATTAATTTCTTTGAAAAATCCAATGATCAAATAGGAATATATCCAGTAAAAACAGGAAATCAGGCATATGAGGATTTAAAATCAGGAAAAGGAAGTATTGTGTCAGGATTAAAAGAGGAAAAAGATATAATTCTTAAAAAAATGTTTATGGGATATTATGATCCTGGTATATATCAGCAGTATATGCAGCCAATATATGTTTTCTTAGGAGATGATGATTTTGTAGTGTATGTATCTGCTATTGAAGATTCGTGGTATAATAATTAGCATCAAAATATTCAACACTTTTATCAATCCAATTTACAATCTGTTTTGTATCAGAAAACCTATCATTACTTTTTAATACTACAATTAAATATTCATTTCCATTGTTTTTATACATACTTACCAAATTGTCTTTTGCTCCATCTGTATGTCCTGTTTTTAATCCTCCAATGCCGTGAATTTCTCCTAATAACTTATTTACATTGGATAATTTATGAAAGTATTTAAAATTAATATCAGATATTGTAATTTCTTTAATTGATACAGTTTTACGTAAATGTTTATTTTTCAGCAATTCCCTTCCTGCAATAGCTAGATCAAATGCAGACGTATATTGCTTTGAATTATCAAACCCAGAAGGATTTGTACAATAAGTATTGTGCATTCCCAACTCTTTGGCTTTTTTATTCATAAGCTCAATAAACTTTTCATTTCCCATGTAATCTGCCAATGCTTGTGCAGCATCATTTCCTGATTGAATAAGTGCTCCATAAAGTAAATTTTCAACAGTAATTTTTTCATTATTTTTTAGCCCCATTGTAGTCCCAAACAAAAGTGGGTTTTTTATAGTAACAACGTCTTCAAGAGAATAATTATCCATACTTACAAGTGCAGTAATAATTTTATTTGTTGATGCGGGATAATAATGCTTATGTTCATTTTTGTTAAAAAGAGGAGTGAAAGAAGCAAGATCAACAACATACACTCCTTCTGCAGAAATATTGGGATAATCATAATTTACTATATATGGAATGGGACTTATACTTTTAAGATCAGGTTGTTTTTCTTGAAAGTTGTCAAACAAGCTTCGATTATATGCAAAAATATGAAAGTAGTATGAATCACCTGCATAAAAAAGAAATAAAAAGGTAAAAAAAATAAAGAAAAAGTAAAACCTTAATTTCATGAGTTAATTATACAGATTTTTCTACTTCTATTCCCAACTCTTTTAATTGTTCTTTGCTTGCATTAGATGGAGCATCCATAATAGATATTCTTCCTCCAGATGAGGCTGGAAAAGCAATCATTTCACGTATTGATGGTTCTCCTAAAACTGCCATAAGAAATCTGTTAATTCCCGGGGCAATTCCTCCATGTGGAGGAACTCCAAATTTAAACGCAGTTAGCATATGTTCAAATTGCTTTTTTTGTTCGTTTGTAAAGCCTATTAAGTCAAATACTTTTTTTTGAATTTTAGGATCATGTATTCTAATACTTCCTCCTCCCACCTCAAATCCATTTAATACCATATCGTGTTGCAATCCTCTTACTTTTTCAGGACTTAAATCAAGAAGAGAAATATCCTCAGGATGAGGAGATGTAAACATATGATGTGATGGGGCATATTTTGATTCTCCTATACCATAATAATAATCTTCATTATTTTGTTTACTAAAAAGAGGAAAATCAATAATCCATGCAAATGCAAGCTCATCTTTGTCTTTTTTGTTTTTTCTTAAATCTGGCTTATCTGTTTTGTATTTTTCAATAGCTTGCTTATGTGTAATTCTTGGCCATGGAGTTTTAATAATATGTTTTTTTGGAAATATTTGTTTTACAAGAGTAGTAAATAATCCTTCAGTTAAATTTAATATATCTTCTTGAGTTACAAATGACATTTCTAAATCAAGCTGTGTAAATTCTCCATAAGCTCTGTCTGCTCTTGGATCTTCGTCTCTAAAGCATCTTGCAATTTGAAAATATCTTTCAAATCCAGCAACCATTAATAGTTGTTTATACTGTTGTGGAGACTGAGGAAGCGCATAGAATTTCCCTTTTTGAAGGCGGGAAGGAACAATAAAATCTCTTGCTCCTTCAGGTGTTGTTTTTGTCAATATTGGTGTTTCTATTTCAATAAATTTACGATTTATCAAAAAGTTTCTAATAAAGGTAGTTGTTTTTGATAAATAAATTATGTTTCTGGTCATTCTAGGACGTCTAAGGTCCAAATATCTATACTTTAATCTTATTTCCTCATCTATGTTATATCCATCTGTGTTTATTGGAAGCGGAGGGGTTTGTGCTTTTGTAATAATTTTAAACTCCTTTGCTTGAATTTCAATTTCTCCAGTAGTTATTTTAGGATTTACTAGTTTTTCAGGTCTTTTTTTAACAGTGCCTTTAATATAAATGACATCTTCTGAATTTAATTTTTTAAAATCTTCATTTCCAACTACTTGTACAATTCCAGTTCTGTCACGAAGATCTATAAATATTATTTTTTTATGATCTCTTATTGAATCAACCCATCCATAAAGTTCAACTTCTTGATTTATTTTTTCAGGAGTTTCTTTTACAAAAAGATCTTTCATATCAATATATTACTATTTTTGTTTTAAATACACAAGATTGAATTTAAGAGAAGGGATTCCTTTGGTTTGCCACAAGGCGTTGTTCTACAATTTTTCAGTATAAAAGTACTTAATTATGAAGCTTATTGTTTCTTTTCCGTTCCATCTATTAATTTCTACACTATAAACAACATTAATAATTTCTCCTCTTGTTAATTCATTAAATTTATCTATAGAGTTGAAGAAAACAAGCTCTATTGGATAAGATTTGCTATCTGGGTCTTTAGCAACTATTTTTATATGATTTCTTTTTTTTCCAATTATTTTTACATCTAAGACCTGTGCTTTACTGTAAAACAATGGTTTTGGATTTGCTATTCCAAAGGGTTTGAGTATTTCTAATGATTTTGTTAAAGATAGTGTAATTTTTGAAAGGGGTATTTTAATATCTGCATATATTTCTTTTTCCAAATCTTTTTTTGATATTTGCCTATTTGCTTTTTTTACTGCCTTTTTAATAAATTCTTGTACACTCCCCTTTTTTATTGTAAAGCCAGCAGCTTGTTTATGTCCTCCAACATCAACAAGAAGTTTTTTCATACTTTTTAAAAAGCCAGTTATATCAAACGAAGGAATTGACCTTGCAGAACCTTTTAAAAATCTATTGCTTTGAGTCATAATTATTACAGGGCGATAATATTCCTGCATAATTTTAGATGCAATAAGTCCAATAATACCTTCATGCCAGTCATTGCTTTTTAGAATAATTATTTTATTTAGTTTTTTCATTTTTTCCACTTGTTTTTTTGCTGTTTTTAAAGCTTTTTGTACAAGGTTTTGTCTTTCTATGTTTGTTTTGCCAATTTGATAAGCAAGTTCATATGCTTTATTATTATTTGTAGTGCAAAGAAGTCTTAATGCATCTATAGCGTGTCCTAATCTTCCTACCGCATTTATTCTTGGAGCTATAATAAATCCTATTTCATAAGCTGATATATCTTTTTTAATTCCAGCTTCGTCAATTATATGCTTTATTCCACATCTTTTTACATTTTTAAAAGCTTGACTTCCATGTTTTACAATACTTCTTGATTTTCCAATTAAAGGAATAAGGTCAGCTACAATTCCAATTGCAGAAAGGGAGAGATAATCGTATTTAAAATTGTTGTCAAGCATTTTTAATTTGTTTGAACTAATTTTTGAATTTTTTTTAAATTCTTGGTATATTTCTTTTGCAAAAAAATATGCTACTCCAGCTCCTGAAAGTTCAGAAATATGAAAAATACATTCTGCATTTTTTGGTAATTTCTTAGGTTTTATATGATGATCTGTAATAATTACAGAAATACCAAGTGTTTTTGCATATTTTATTTTTTCATCTGCCGTTATTCCATGATCAACTGTGATAATAAGTTTAGGATTGAATTTTTTTTTAACATTATCTATTCCCTTTTTTGAAAATCCATATCCTTCATGTTTTCTATGAGGAATATATGGCATTACTTTAAATCCAAGAAGATACAATGTTTCCCAAAGAATAGCTCCTCCAGTAATCCCATCTGCATCATAGTCCGTGTAAACAACAATCATTTCATTGTTTTGTTTAATCTTTTTTAATATTTTCAATGCTTTTTTAAACATTTCTCTTAATTTAAAATCAGAAAGAGACATGTTTAAAGGAGTTGGGGGATTAAGAAAATCCTTAGTATTTTTTATCTTTCTATTTTTAAGAAGAATATTAATAATATCTTTTGAAGTTATTTTTTGATTCTTTTTTATTTGCGCATGATATAAGATTTTCACACTCTTTATTCTATCAGTTTTTTCTCTTTATTTTGTTTATCTCTAAGCATATTTGTTGATGTAAGTTTTTGTCCAAGGGAAGTAAAGCTTTTTGAAACATTTGATGCTTGATTATATGTATTTGTAATATGTTTGTTTAGAATTGAAAAAGCTTCATCAGTTTTTTCATAGTCTTTTTTAATTGCTTGTAGAACTAAAAGAATTTCTTTTGCTTGGGTTTGAATTCTTTGTCCTTCAAAAGACATAAGTATTGCTTTTATATATGCATAAAAACTCATTGGGGAAACAGGGAGGACTCTTTTTTTTCCAGCAAAGTCAAAAAGAGAGGAATTATTTATTATTTCATAATAAACAGATTCAGAAGGAATATACATTAGAGCATAGTCCATAGTATTTTCAGATACAACAATGTATTTTTTTGAAATATCCTGAATATGTTTTTTAATATCTTTTTCAAACTCTCGTCTTATTTTCATTTTTTCTTGTTTATCTTCTGCTTTTATCATTTTGCGAAAGTTATCAAGAGGGAATTTTGAGTCAATTGGTATAATTCCGGCAGATGTTTTTATTACGGCATCTACTTTTTCTCCACTTTTAAATGTATATTGAAGGACATATGTTCCTTTAGGAAAGTATTGGGACAATAATTCTTTTAATACCTGTTCTCCAATATTTCCTCTTAATTTTGGAGAGGCAAGAAATTGTTGAAGTTCTTGCATGGAGCGTCCTATTTCAGAAAATTCTCCTATAGTTTTTTGTACATTTGAAATTACAAATGCAGCTTTATCAAGACGAGTATTGAACATCTGCATATTTTTAGATAATTTTGAGTCAATGTTTTTTGAAGATGACTCTACTCTTTGTCCTAAGTCTTTTAGCCATTCAACAAGTTCACTTGAATGTTTTGATTTTTCTTCAATTTTATTAAGCCACTTACGGATAATGAATAAAATAAATGCAGTTATTACTATTGAAAAAATAATAATATACGAAAGTTCTTCCACTTAATTATTATATCATATCATTCCAGTTCCTTTAAATATTCTGGGCTTTAACCATTCTTGTGGTGTTTGTTTTCTTTTACTCTGCCCTTCTTTTATTGGAGCCTTTTCTATTTCTTCTATTGGCTTTTCACTTTTTAATTGTTGTATAGGAGGTTGTTGTTCTAAAGTAGTAGACCCTACAGTTGGTTGGATTTTTTGTTGTGGTTGAAAAGCTTGCTGTTGAGGTTTTATTCTTTTTTTAACAGCTCCGAGTCTAAGTAATTCTGCAACAGTTTCAAATGTAAATGCATTTGCTGAATATGAAGTGAAATTATTTGTTGCTGAAGAAATACCCATATATAGGTTTGTTGCCATTTCTTTATCAATTTCTATATTTAGTCCTTTTAGAATTGGGAGTATAAGTTCAGATATTGATGAAGCATTTTTATTTATAATATTAATTGTCCCAAATTGAGTATTTGTTAAATGTCTATCAATATTTATAATTTCTCTTCCCTCAAACATTTTTTGATTGTCAGAATAAATTGAGTCTAAGTTTTGCAAACTTGGAGCATCAATTGTAATGATAAAATCAAGTGAGCCTCCACTATACGAATATTTTACTTGTCCTGGATCTAGCTTTGTTTGTCCTTGGCGTGGAGTTATAATTAAATTAAATATATCTCCCTGGATATTATAATCAACCTTATCAATTGCCCCTTCAGTGTATGGAAAGGATATAACTAAATTATCACCATTAGTTGCAATATTATTTGATATTTTTTCAGATGCGTAAATATCAGTTTTAATAGGATTAGCGCAAGCTATTGATATTGGCTTTCCTAGTTTACTAAGTCCTAAGTATAAAGTAGTTGCAGCTGCTATAGAATCAATACTGGGATTTTTAGATAATATTATCCCTCCAAGTGAACCTTTTTGTATTGCATCGCAGCATCTAGTTAATATATTTGAGCTATTATTCATAATACTACAGGATACATTTTACCACATCTCCTACTCTAAAGTCAAGCTGGGGATTAGTGAGTATTCCTGCTTCTTGGTCTTTTTTTACTTCTTTAACACTTTTTGCTCTTTGTTTCAAAGATATAAGCTTTGCCTTACCTAATAGATTGTTTTGACGATATATCTGCAATTCGTCATTTAGATTTATTTTACCTTTTAATACTTTTATACCATACACTTTTTCACCTTCAATAATAAAGTTGGCAAGAATTTTAGCCTCTCCTTTTAGATTTTTTTCACTCTGTTCTTTTTCTCTTATTACTTTAGCCACCTCATTTAATTCTTCTAATAATTCATAGATAATATTATAGGACTTTATAATTATTTTTTCTTGTTTTGCAAGCTCGCCTATTTCAAAAGAATAATTAGATGCAAACCCTATAATTATAGATTTTGTAGTTTTTGCTAAAAATACATCCGACTTATTAATATTTCCAACAGAACCTAAAACGATTTCAATATTTGAATTGCTTTTTAATGAAGATACAATGGTATCTAGTGATCCCAGTGAATCTGCTTTGATAATAAGTGAAAGTTTTTTTTCCTTTTTTTTGTCTTTACCAAGTAATTCATCCATATTAATTTCTTTTTCTTGATATTTATTTTCTTCCTTTTCCTTAAATACTTCTTGTTTATTTGTAATTTTACTTCCAACAGCAGGAAGTTCATTGAATCCAAGCATTTCAAATGGAGTTGAAGGAATGACTTCTTTTAATTGTCTTCCAACATCATTTATCATTGATCTAATTTTTGCCTTATTTTCTTTTGAATAAATAGTATCTCCGATTGCAAGTTTGCCATTTTTAATAACCACACTTGCAACAATTCCTCGTTTATCTTTTTTAGTTTCAATAATGTAGCTTTCAGAAGACGCATTAACGTCATATTCAAGCTTTAAGTCAGAAGAAACAAGAAGTATACTTTCTAAAAGTTCATTTATTCTCTTTCCTGTTTTTGCGGAGATTGTTAAAACTGGAATTTTTCCTCCTTTATCTTCTATTACTACTTCATGTTTTAAAAGATCATTTTTTACTTTTTCAAGATTAATATCAGGTAGATCAATTTTATTTAATGCGACAATAAAAGGAATATTAGAGGATTTTATATGCGATATGCATTCAATAGTTTGAGGCTTTACTGAATCTTTAGCATCAATAACTAGTATTGCAATATCTGCGATATTAGCACCTCTTGCTCTTAATTTTGAAAAAGCTTCATGTCCTGGAGTATCTATAAATGTAATTTTGTTTGTCTCATATCCTTTAATATTAGTTTCAATTTCATAAGCTCCTATTCTTTGAGTTATTCCTCCATGCTCTTTATTTGTAATACGGCTTTTTCTAATATAGTCTAATAATGTTGTTTTTCCATGATCTACATGGCCCAGTATTACAACAATTGGTGGTCTAGATTTCATATTTTTTTTCAATATTTTAAAAAATAATATTATTTTTTAGTCTTTTGTTCTTTTTTATTCTTAGTTTTATTTGAATTATCTTTTGGAAGTTTTTTTAAAGGAGTAGCATTTACTTTTTTCTCTTCTTTTTCTTTTTTTTCGTCTTCTTTTGGTTTCTTTTCTGATATTTGTTTAATGTCAATTTCAAATTCAGTTAATTTTGAAGCTAAGTTTACATTTATTCCTCTTTTTCCAATTGCCAAAGGAGCTTGTTCTTCATCAACAAATACTTTTGCTCTTTTTTCCTTTTCATCAATTTCTACTTTATCTATTTTTGCAGGTGAAAGAGCAGATGTTAAAAATATTGTGTTATCGTTGCTCCATTGAATAATGTCAATTTTTTCACTTCCTCCTAATTCATCTGTTATGGTTTGAACACGGATACCCTTTTGGCCTACACATGCTCCTACTGGATCTACACCGCTTTGTTCACTAAATACTGCAATTTTTGCTCTTTCTCCTGGTTCTCTTGCAACTTTTTTAATTTCAACTGTATTGTTTGTAATTTCAGGAACTTCACGCTTAAAAAGCTCTTCTATTAATTTAGGATCAGTTCTAGAAAGAATTATTCTTATGTTTCCAAATTTATCATTTGTAATCTCTTTTATAAACACAGTGAGAGTGCTATTTATCTGATAATGTTCATTTCTAATTTGTTCTTCTTTTGGAATAATCCCTTGTGCTTTTCCAATATCAACATGAGCACTATATCCATCATAACGTATAATTCTGCCTTTTATAATCTTGCCAATTTGGTTTGTATAATGTGAGATTACAGTTTTCTTTTCAGCTTCTCTGATTTTTTGTATGATGACTTGCTTTGCAGTTTGAGCAGCAATACGTCCAAATCCAGGAGGAGTGATATTTTTTTTGTCTTTATATATTTTTGTTTCGCCTGTTTCTTTGCTAATAACAGCTTTTAATTCATCTTCAGTGGTTTCGGGATACTCTTTTTTATATGCGGCAAGGACAGCAGCTTCTATTGACTCAATTACCTCATTAGATGAGATTCCTCTTTCTGTTGCAACTTGATTTAGTGCTAATGCAAACTCTGTTTTTATTATTGCCATATCCTTTTATTTTAACACAAGGAGTATGAAAATCAATTAAGAAAAATTCACAAACAAAGGGTAGTCTAGCTTTAATGCAGATTTTTTTCTTTTTAGCAGATCTTTTTTGACCTATTTTTTAAAGTCTTTTAAAGAATTATTTTTTTACTTTTTGTTCTTGTTTCTTTTCTTTATTTTTGTCTTCTTTATCTTTTTTACCTTCTCCCTCTTTTTCTTTAGATGCGTCTACTTGTTCTTCTTTGCTTTCTGCTTTTACTTCTTCTTTGCTTTCTGCCTCTACTTCTTCTCCTTCTTTTGGAGGAGCTTCTGTAGTTATTTCAGGAGCCTCTGTTTCTGTTTCTGGAGTAATACTTTCTTCTTTGTGAGCTGTAACTGAAACAATTACTTTTTCAGGATCATCTTTAATTTCGAATTTTTCTGTAATTTTAATATCTTTGACTTTAATTTCTTGTCCAATATCTTTTAAAGCCGAGATATCAATTTCAAAGTTTTGAGGAATATCTTCAGGAAGTGCTTCTATAATTAATTTATCTGAGAGAGTTAATAGCACGCCCTCTTTTTGTGTAACTGCTTCAGATTCACCAATAATTTTAATAGGAACTTCTGTTTCAACTTTTTTCTTTAAGTCAATTTTTCTGAAATCTACATGGAGTATAAGGTGGGATACTGGATGAAGCTGAACATTTTTTATAAGTACAGGAATTTCTTTGTTTTCTATTGAAAGATATATAACTCCTGTTTCTTTTGCTATTTTGTAAACTTTAATAAAATCTTTGAATTTTGTAGAAACTGCCAAAGATTTAAAATCAGTTCCATAAATATTTGCCGGAAGAATATTTTCATGGCGCATTTTTTTTAATTTCTTGCCAAAAACATTACGTTTTTCAGTGGAAAGAGTATGCCTTTCTTTTGTTTTTTCCATATTATTCTTTAATTAATTCAATATAAAAGATTTTGTCAGCTGATAAAGAAGTATTATATACAATTTGATTATCTTTAACAACAGGAGAAAAGTTCTTATTTGTAATAAATATATTTTTTGGAACAATTATCTCAAGCGCAAAATCATTATTTGATGAGCCTATTTGTTTTTGAGCAATTAGTTGATATACTCCTTTTCCTTTTTTGATTTTGTTATCAATTTTATATGAAATTGATATTTTTGTTGTTTTTTTAGGAGGAACTTTAAATAAAAAACCAATTATTGTAAATACTTCATTTTTATAATCACTATCTTCAACTAATATATCATCTTTTGTAATTTGTTTAATTGTTGCATCTTTTGGAAGAAAAAGCTGAAAATAATTCTTATATGTTCCTCCAGGAAATACTTCTGATGGAGATTCATTTTTAAACTGTATTGTTAAAATGTGAGAAATTTCTCCATTTGAATTTATTTTGGTTTTAAAATGTATACTTCGTTTAATAAAAAAGTTGGCTTTGTTCACTCCTAAATTTGCATCTACTGGAAAAAAGTAGTCAGGCACACAATTATTTGAATTTGAAGTGCATTTAGGTTCAAAAATTCTTCCAGACCAATAAAATGAATCAATAAGCTTTTGTGTTTCAGTATTGTCAATGTAAAGCACTAATTGTTTTTCATCTAGTGATTTTTTTAATTGTTTTGCAATAGTTAAAATTGAGGCATTTTCAACATTAAGTATTAAATTTCTGGTTAAAGATGATAAAAAGCTTTTTTTTTGTATAGAGCCTGGAAAGAAGTCTTTTTCTGAATGAATTTGTGCTTTTAAATAAAAGTTTTTCTGATTTATTGATTCATCATAATCAGGAAGATAAACATTTTCAAAGGCAGCTAAAATATTTTCAATTGCTTTTGTTGTAATAAGGAAGGCTCCAGAGAAATCTTCAAACCCCATTTCTTTTTCAAGAAAGTATTTGGCTTGTGCATAGTTTTCTAAAAAGTCAGGAGAAAACGCAGAGTCTCTTAAATACCAATGAGGTTGATTTAAATGCTCTCTAATTGGCTTTGGGGGTTCAACGTGAGCTTGTAACTGTCCATCAGCATCATAAACATCATAGATTTTCAAGTCTTGCAATGTATAATTTTTCATAGTTAATATTGCAAAAGATCCAATAAATCCTCCTCCAGGTCGAAGTTCCATGTTATTTGCAAATAATAGTAAATATTTTTTTTCATCTTCTTTTGCCATTAGGTTATCAATATGTGGCATCATTGTATTTATCTTTGAAAGTAATTCTTGAAAAGAAGCAATTTCTTTTCTTGGAGTTTGAAGCCATTTTAAATTAGAAGGGAGCTTTTGATTTAAAGAAGATAAGTTACTATTTAATATTTTTAGCTCTCTTTTAAGTATTTTAATTCTAAAAATTAAGTTTTCTTTTTGCTCTTTATTTTTCTTTTTATTTAAAACAAGCTTGAATATTTGTTTAGCATTTTCTGACAAACTAATAGAGCTATCCAAGACATCATTTGTTTTTTGATTAATATCTATGACTGTATCTGGCATTAAGGCTAGAGAGAATAGTAATAGAGTAGGACGGGAAAAAGAATAGAGTTTTTTTGTTAAAAACAGCGACTTATCTCCAAACTTTAGATATTGCTTTGTTTTTTGCACATTTTCGTTTTTTAGTGCAATTGCTGATTGGTAAAAGAAATAAGAAGATAAGGAAAGGGGAAAAAGAAAAAGAATGTGGGAAATAAAAAAAAGGAAGATTAAGGAAAAAATAGTTCTTTTTACAGTAATTTTAGGAAATATATTGAATTTTTTCTGTTGGGATATGGTAAGTTTGTTTTTCTTTTTATTGCGTACAGTAATAAAAAGGAATTGTTCTTTATTCTTTGATAAAGTAAACCATAAAATTTTATCAATATCTTTTTTTGTAATATCATCTCCTTTAATTTCAATAACTCTTACATTGTCTTTTTCTTTTTTAAGAATATTTTGAAGTCCCTGTTTTTGGTTGAGGAATATGAATATTAGTTTTTGTTTTGAGGTGTATTTGTTAAGATTTGCTGTTTGATTTATAAAAAAGCAGTAGTCAAATTTATGTTTTTCTTTTGGTGAAACTGGAGATAAAAAAATTGAAGCATTGTATTTTTTAAGCTCGGATTTTAATAAATCAATAAAAGGATAATGTTTTTTGGATATAATTATTATCTTTTGTTTTTCGTCAATTTGAACAGTTTCTAATTTCATATATTTTTAACTATTTATATTATAATTGTACAAACATATGAATAAAATAGTAAGTTTTAATAATTTAGATAATATTTTAAAGAGAATTAAAAGCAAAAGAAAAGTTCTTGTCGGAGGATGTTTTGACTTAATTCATTACGGCCATTTTTCTTTTTTGAAAAATTCTAAAAAGCAGGGAGACTATTTAATTATTGCACTTGAAAGTGATGAGTTTATTAAAAAGAAAAAAGGAAAAAGCTCTATTCATAATCAAATACAAAGAGCTAAAATTCTTTCAGGACTCACATTTGTAGATTTAGTTATACTTTTACCATATCTTGAAAAAGACAAGGAATATTTTTGCCTTGTAAAAAAAATCAAGCCACAAGTAATTGCCATTACAAAAGGAGATAAACAAATTAAAAACAAAAAAAGACAAGCTAAACAAGTAGGGGCAAAAGTAAAGACTGTAGTCTCATTATTAAAAGGACTTTCAAGTTCAAACATTTATAATCTATGTCATTGATAATTGGAATTAACATTCCAAATTCTGCAAAGCAGAAAATTAAAACACAACTAAAACATATCAAGCAAGAATATGAGAGATATAAATGGGTAGATGAAGAAATTTATCATATTAAGATATTTACTTTTCAAGAATCCATATCACAAGAAAAGATAAAAGAAAAACTAAATAGTTTATTATATGATCAAGAACAGTTTTATCTTTACACACATTGTGTAAGTTTGTCTATACGGCACAAAATTAAGATATTTATTGAATTTATTAAGGAAAAAAAGCTTGAGAAGTTGGCTGAAAAGATAGAAAGACAATTTGATGGTTCTTTTCAAAAGTTAGGAAAGTACATCCCTCATCTTGATATTGGAACTTATCGTATTGCATCAAAACAGCAGTATTTGCTTTTTAAGAAGAAACTAAAAAATACTGATATTGAGTTTTCTTTTTTAGTAGGTGAGCTTGTGCTATTTGAAACTTCACATGAAAAAGGAAACAATATTTTAAAAATTATACACACCTTTTCTTTATATAAGCCCACTACTTAAGAAAAGGTACGAAGTTATTTATTGCCGCAGTATAAAGTCCAATTTCAAATCCTAAGATTAATATAGTGATAATAAGACTTTTTTTAAAATCTGTTTTAAAGTAGTTTGAATATGTATTATCTTTTTGAATATCTTTGATGATTTTATCCTTTTCCTTTTTTGGAAGGTTTTGTTTTTCTTCTTTTTCTTCTTTTATTTCTTGTTTTAATTCATAATCTCTTTTTTGCGATTCAAGAAGCCTTAATTTATTTCTATAAGAGGCAATAATTTTTTGTTTTTTTGTTTTTTTTGACATATCATCTTTTATCATATTGACAGTTATTTGTAAAGAAGTTACAATGTAGTTCAAATGGAAGCGTATATAATCCTTGGAATAATATTTATATGGCTTATTGTTTTAACATGGATTGTTTTTAGGGTTCAAGCTCATTATCGAACGCTTATTTATAAATCTAAAAGAGGTACAATTGATTCAATATTGGAAAAGCTTTTAAAAGATGGCGAAAGGTCTTTTAAAGAAATTGATCTTATAAGAAAAGAGCTTGAAAAATTTGAGCATAAGGAAAAATTTAATATTAAGCATGTTGGTCTTGTTCGATTTAATCCTTTTGAAAGAATGGGCGGTGATCAAAGTTTTGTAGTTTCATTACTTAATGAAGAAAAAAGCGGCTTAGTTCTTAATTTTATTTATACAAGAGAAGGAATAAGAGTTTATGCAAAAAAAGTCAAAAACGGAAAAGGAGAAAAGTTTGAATTGTCAAAAGAGGAATATAGAGCTATTAGACAAAACACTTAAGCCTTTGTATACTTAATTATTAATTTTTATATTTATTTATGATACCAAAAAGAATTGCATTGTTAGTTTGTGTAATAATATTTCTTTTATCAGGATTTGCTTCATATTCTTTTTTTTCTTCAAAAGGAATAGGTGTGTTAGTTTCTCCTTTATCTAAGTATAAGGCGCCTGGTTCAGATGAGGATATGCAAAATGGAGATATTTCAAATGAAGCAAAAACCGAAGCCTGTCCAATAAATGGAGAAATGCTCACTAAAAGCCAAAAGAAAAAATGGGAAACAAAAAGGCCATTGGGTGTTATGATAGAAAATCATATGGACGCAAGACCTCAATCTGGATTGTCTTCAGCTGATGTAATATATGAGGCAGTTGCAGAAGGAGGGGTAACAAGATTTCTTGCAATGTATTACTGTAAAGATGCAAAATATATAGGGCCTGTTCGTTCAGCAAGGATATATTTTGTTAGATTACTACAAGGTTATGGTGATTATCCTTTATATGCTCATGTTGGAGGGGCAAACTGTAATGAAGAAACAGGTTCAGGATGTAAAAATGGAGCAAAAGCTGATGCATTAGGAGAAATAAGAGACCTTGGATGGGATGCCTATTGCGACTTAAATCAATTTGGCGTTCCATTTCCATATTATTGGCGTGATTATGAAAGATTGCCTGGAAGAGTTACAGAGCATACTGTATATTCTTCAACCGCAAAGCTTTGGAAATATGCTGCGGAAAAGAGAAACTTAACTAATGTAGATGAAGATGGAAAAAAATGGAATGCAAATTTTACGCCTTGGAAATTTCAGGATGATGCAAAAACAAGTAAGCGTGGTGATGTAGAAAAGATTAATTTGGGGTTTTGGAATGTATTTGAATCTGATTTTGCAGTTGAATGGAATTATAACAAGGAAACAAATTCATATGTTCGGACAAATGGAGGAGAATTACATATTGATAAAAATACTAGCAAACCATTAGAGTCTAAAAATATAATTATTATCTTTGCCGATGAATCTCAAGCTAATGATGGTTATCCGGGGGGGCATATTTTGTATGATATAATAGGCAGCGGAGACGGATTAGTATTTCAAAACGGAAAAGCAATTGAAGTTACTTGGAAAAAGCTTGAGGCAGAAGATAACTTAAGATTTTATGATGAAGGCAATAAAGAAATCGAGATGGTAAGAGGGCAGGTTTTTGTAGAAATACTACCTGTAGGGAATAAGGTTGATTACTAAAATATTACTAAAAAATGATATGTTAGAAAGGATTATTCCATCAAAAGCAAGAAGAAAGATACTTGAATTATTTTTTCATAATCCTGCAAATAGCTATTATTTAAGAAAAATTGTAAGAGAGGTAAGTGAAGAAGTAAACTCCGTAAAGCGAGAGCTTGATATTCTTTTTAAAGAAAAAGTTCTTCATAAAGAAAGAAGACTAAATAAAGTCTTTTATACTTTAAATAAAAACTATATTTTTTTTGACGAATTTTTAAGAATTTTTGCAAAAACAAATAGTTTGGCAAGCTTGATATATAAAAATATGTCAAAATTAGGCAAAGTTAAATTTATTACTTTGTCTATGAAGTATGCTAAAAAGATTATGATAAAAGAAGATGAAATCTATTTTTTATTTGTAGGCACAATAGTAGTTCCTGAAGCTGTAAGTATTGTTTCAAAAATTGAAAAAGAATTTGGAAAGGAAGTTAATTATACTATTATGAAAATTGAAGAGTTTAATTTCCGTAAAAAGAACAATGATCCTTTTATATGGAGATTCTTAAAGCAGCCAAAAATTATGCTTGTTGGTTCTGAACAAGAACTTTTAAAATGAAAATTCTTAAAATTATTATTCCATGTTTACTCTTTCTTTTAATTGTTTGGATAGATCTTCCTGAAAATTTAAAAGTATTTAACACTACAATTAATCCACCATCTATTGATAAACAAATAGGCAAATATAGGATTAAGAAAGAGTTTACTACAAAGTTAGGGCTTGATTTAAAAGGAGGAAGTCATCTTGTTTTTGAAACAGATATCTCCAAGGTAAAAAAAGAAGATTTGCAAGACGCATTAGAATCTGCCCGAAATATTATTGAGCAAAGAGTTAATTTCTATGGAGTTTCTGAACCTGTAGTTCAGACTTTAAAATCAGGAGATAAGTATAGAATAAGTGTAGATTTGCCAGGAATTGATAATGTATCAGATGCAATAAAATTAATTGGACAGACAGCTGAACTTACATTTAAAGAAGAAGCCACTAGCCAAGCTAAAATTGCTACATCAGAGCCAATTTTTGCAAGACTTACAAAAGAAACAGACTTAAGTGGAAGACATATTAAAAAAGCAAGCGTTACATTTGATAGTAATACCGGTAGTCCACAGGTTGCTTTAAACTTTACAAATAAAGGAGCTGAACTTTTTGCAGTAATTACAAAAAGAAACATAAATAAACCAGTAGGTATATTTATTGATAACTTTTTAATTTCAGCCCCAACCGTACAGCAAGAGATTTTGGAAGGGGATGCAGTTATTACTGGAAGCTTTACAGTTGATGAAGCAAAAAAACTTGCAATAGCAATTAATTCTGGAGCTCTTCCTTTGCCTATTAAGCTAATTGAGCAAAAGAATATCGGACCTACCCTTGGAGCAGAAGAAGTTAGAAAAAGCGTATATGCAGGACTTATAGGTCTTATTATGGTTCTTTTGTTTATGATAGCTTTTTATGGCAAATTTGGAATAATAGCCGCTATGGCTCTTGTTATTTACGGTCTTATTACTTTTGCTATATTTAGAATAATTCCAGTTGTTCTTACTCTTCCTGGTATAGCTGGATTTATTTTATCAATAGGTATGGCAGTTGACTCAAATATTTTGATATTTGAAAGAATAAAAGAAGAGCTTAGAAAAGGAAAAGAATTTAACATTGCAGTAATGCTTGGATTTGGGCGCGCTATTGATGCAATAAAAGACGCAAATATTACAACTCTTGTTGTAGCATTTATATTATTTAATCCTTTAAACTGGGAATTTTTACCTCAATTTGGGATGATAAGAGGATTTGCATTAACTTTAGCTATAGGTGTTACAACAAGTTTATTTACAGGAATAGTTATTACAAGAAGATTAATTGATATATTTTTAAAAAAATGATTAACTTTTTAAAATATAAATGGCTGTATATTTTAATATCTAGTATTGTGATAGGTATAGGATTATTTTCTATTATAAAATGGGGCTATTCGTATTCTATTGATTTTGTTGGAGGAACAAACTTACAGTATTTATTAGACAAAGACGTAAAACTCAATAAAGTAAAAGAGACTCTTTCCCAAGAATCTATAGAGATAATTGATTTATCAAAGAAAGGTAAGGTTATAAGTATAAGAACAAAAGCAATAAGTGATAAAAAAGAACAGGAAGTTAAGAAAAGCTTAGAAAAAAACTTAAGCGTAAAAATTAATGTTCTTAGATCTGAAACCGTAGGTCCAACTCTTGGTAAAGAAACAGTTAGAAAAACAATAATTGCTTCATTTTTGGCAGTAATAGGCATACTAATTTATATGAGTTTTGCTTTTAAAAATTTTAATTTCGCTATCGCTGCAATAATTGCCATGTTTCATGATTTTTTAGTTGTTATTGGAGTATATTCTCTTATTTCACATTTTTTTCATGCACAGGTTGATATAATGCTAGTTACTGCGCTTTTAACAACAATGTCTTTTTCAATCCATGACACTATTGTTATTTTTGACAAAATTAGAGAATACAAAAAATATGAGGGAAAGAATGATGCTCAATATTATGCAAATAAGGCTTTGACAGAAACTATGGTAAGATCAATTAACAATTCCATGACAATAGTATTTATGCTGCTAGCCCTAATTCTTCTTGGAGGTTCAACTATTCGCTTTTTTATTATTGCACTTCTTATAGGTACATTAACAGGAACTTATTCTTCTCCTTTTGTAGCAACTCCTATTCTTGTTTGGTTTGAAAAAAGAAAAAAGAAATAGATGAAAATAACTAAATATTCATTAGGACAGCTTAATACAAATTGCTATATTTTGGAGAAAAATAATTCCTGCTTGATAATTGACCCTGCAGATGAAGCCTCATTTATTTTAGAAGAGCTTCAAGTAAAGAAGTTAAAGCCATTGGCAATTTTAGCAACACATGGGCACTTTGATCATGTTGTTGCAGTAGGGGAGCTTCAAATGAGTTTTAATATTCCTTTATATATTTTTAAAAAAGATACCTTTTTATTAAAAAAAATAAATAAAACACATAAATATTTTTTAGGATTCAGTCCAAACGCAATTTCTCCAAAAAATATTAAATATTTAAAGAAAGGCAATATGAAAATTAAAGATTTTGAATTTAAAGTAATGAAAACTCCAGGACATACTCCAGGAGGCTGTTGTTTTTATTTCAAAAAAGAAAGCCTTGTTTTTACAGGAGACACATTATTTAAACAAGGCATTGGAAGATATGATTTTTCATATTGCAGCTATCATGATCTTAAGACATCATTAAAAAAACTATTAAAACTTCCTAAAAATACAATAATATATCCTGGACACGGAGAAGAAAGCAGTATTGAAATGGAAAAATCAATTATTTAACAGTAACGCTTTTAGCTAGATTTCTTGGCTTAATTTTCCCCTGTGATAAAATAAACATGGATGAATATTGAAAAAGTACTAAAAGATAAAAATATTATTCTTGATGTAAACAAAGACCAAGTTTTTCTTATTGACAACAAAATCATAGATGATATTTGTTGTCTTGTAGAACTTAATAAAAATGATATTGTTTTGGAAATTGGTGCTGGAATTGGAAATATAACTAAAATATTATCTAAAAAAGCAGGCAAAGTAATTGCATTTGAAATTGATAAACAGTTTAAGCCTTTTCTTGAAAAGATGCCTAGTAATGTAGAGGTGTATTATAGAAACATCTTAGACTATTCAGGCTTTAAAGGAAAATACAGAAAAAAAGGTGGATTTAATAAAATAATTTCTAGTTTACCATATTCCTTATGTGAACCAATTCTTCACAAGCTTACATTTTATGAATATGACAAGTGCATATTGGTTCTTCCTAAAAGATTTGTTTATAAAATTAAAATAAATCCAATATTCAGCTCATTTTTTAAAGCAAATATTCTTTTTGAAATTGAAAAGCAGAAATTTTATCCAATACCAAATACTAATTCTGAGGTTATAGAGTTAATTAAACTTAACAATCCAATTAAATCAAAAGATATTAAATTATTTTTAAAGCAATATTTATACAAGCATGAAAATCAAAAAGTAAAAAATTCATTAAGAGAGGGGATAATTGAGTATTATAGGATGACGGAAAATAGAAAAGTCACAAAAAATAATGCAAGAGATATTATTGAAAAAAGCAAGATTTCATTTTATCTTCTTGAAAAGACGCCTGATAATAAAGAGATATACGAAAGAATAGACGATGTTGAGAGGATCTTATTAAGTAATCCTGTATGATTTTTATTAGTTTAAAAAAGAATTAATTTTATCTAACAGTATTTCTCTTTCATTTTTAATTTTTCCTTCTATTACTTCTTCAAAGATTTGTTTTAGTATTTTTCCAATTTTAGGCCCTTGTTTTAATTTGAGTATTTTCATTACATCACTTCCACTTATCTTAAGATCTGATATTTTAAACGGTTCTTTTTGAACTTCAATAATTCTTTTTTTGAAAAGTTCAAATCTCCATGAACTTGGTTTTGCCCCACCGCCTATTCTATCTCCGACTCTCAAGTCCAGCATATGTTGGATGTTTTCTTTACCTACTTGTTTTATAAACCTTCTTACTGCTTTATCTGTTTGAAGCTCTGTAATTGTAAATTGATGATATTTTACAAGAGTGATTAATTGTTTTTTTTGTTTATTTGACAGTCTTAATCTATTAGTAATTTCTTGAACAAGTTTTGTTCCTACAACTTCATGGTTATAAAAAGTAATAATTTTTGTTTTCTCATCTTTTCTATATGTTTCTACTTTTCCAATATCATGCAAAAGTGTAGCAAGACGTGTTATTTGATCTTTTGAAGGGCAGTATTTAAGAGACATAATTGAATGTGTTCCAACATCATATATATGATGTCTTTCTGGGCTTACTTGAGGAACTGCAAAGCATGCATCAAGTTCTGGAAGAATATATTTTAATAATCCAGAATTTTTTAAAAAAAGTATTCCTTCTGATGAACTATCAGATTCTATTATTTTCATTAATTCATCTCTTATTCTTTCCCATGATATGTTTTTAATGAGCTCGGCATTTTTTTTAATTGAGTTTTTTGTTTTTTCTTCAATAAGAAACCCCATTTGTGAAGCTTGTCTTATTCCTCTCATTAGACGTAGTGCGTCTTCTGAAAATCTTTTATCTGGATCTCCAACAGCAACAATAAGTTTTTTTTCTAAATCATGCTTTCCATTATATGGATCAATAATATGATGTCCATCATAAGCCATAGCATTTATTGTAAAGTCTCTTCTTGCAAGATCTTCTTGTATTGTATCTGCCCATTCAATTTTTTCTGGATGACGATAATTTTTATAACCAGACTCTTTTCTATAAGGAGTGACTTCAAATAATAGTTTTCTCTCTTTTTTTATTTCAACAGGAATAGTAACTGTTCCGTATTTGTTGTTATAGTAAGCATCTGGAAATAATTTTAATATTTCATCAGGCTTTGCATTGCATGCAAAATCCCAATTATTAGTCTCTTTTTCTAGTATTAAATGACGAACAGCGCCTCCGACTACATATATTTCAAAGTTATTTTTCCTAAAAATACCCAAAAAATCAATAATATATTTTGGAAGATTAAGCATATTTATTATTATATCGAATATATCAAAAAAGATTTGTATATATGTATTTAAGCTTTTCAATATCTATTCTGTTTTTTTGCCTAATTTTCTTTAGAGCTTGATTAATATCTATCCATGAAGCAGTATAAAATTCTCTTTTGCAGAATTTGAAATTAATCTTATTAATATGAACCAAAAACCATAAATCATAATGAATTTTGCATTTTAGTTTAGGATTATTAATTTTTGTAATTGATAGATTCATAAATTCAACTTTCTCATCGGTTAATATATAACCTAATTCTTCATTAAATTCCCGCTTTACTGTATCTATTGGTTTTTCGCCTTTTTCAATATGTCCTCCAGGAGGTATCCAATCATTTGCTTTTTTATGGTGGCATAGGTATATAGATTTAGTTTTTAGATTTATTGGCAG
>CAZHJA010000008.1:0-24209 GCA_964532865.1 uncultured Gammaproteobacteria bacterium | reverse complement strand
GGAAGAATCTTTACATTTTTAAGTGATAAAAATATCTGTTTCCAGTGATGCTTTGTAAAAAAAGAAATGTGTGAAAAATCTCTATGATGAAAAAGAGTTATCCAAAAGTTTTCTCTTGTATATATTTTATGGAAAATATATTTGTTTGATACTCGTATTGTCTCTTCTAATGCTTTTTTTAACTTTGATCTTTCAAGATGCTCCATAACATCATAAGTTAAAACAAGATCAAATTCATTGTCTTTATAGGGCAAGTTAATAATATCTCCTTTTTTAAGATATGCTTTAATATCTTTGTCTGCATATTTAAGTGCATATTTTGAAACCTCTACTCCATAAGCATCTATTCCTAAAAAGCGAAGAGCTTTTACTAATCCTCCAGTGGCGCATCCTACATCAAGAACTTTTTTGGGTTTAAATGCCATCTTTATTAAAAGTGCACGATAATAATTTAATATTTTATGAGAAAATTTACCAATGCATGACTCTGAATATATTAGTCTATTCTCGCCTTTTTTCCCGACATAGTATTCTCTGTCATAAAAACTATTATCAATTGTAAAGGGCATGATTATTGTTCCTTTAAATGAATCTCCATTAATTATTTTATCTAAATTGGAAAAGTCCTTTGCATTTGCCACTACTACAGTTAAATGATTATCCTTTGCAAGCTTTGTTGCAATAGGATCAAATGGAGTATTAAGCCCAGGTGTCCATTTATCTCCAACGAGTTTTTCCATTTCTAACCAAGAAAGTTTTGTTATTTTTTTTGCATCTTTGAATTTATGCGGGTTCTTATCATAAACATAACTAACATTTGAAATATTAAGAAGAACATATGCCTTGTAATCCCGAGCCAAAGCAGCAGCACAATAATCAGTAGACCATCCAGGCTTCCATCCTGCCCCAACTACAACAGGCTCTTTTCTATCAATAAGAGGTCTTTTATAATCCATGATGATTCTTGGATGGGCAATATCTTTAAAAATTGTTCTTATTAAATGAGCATTTAGTCTTGAACCATGAATCCCAAGCCAATCCAAATCTTCGTTTGTCATCCCTCCAACTATATTTTTCCCAGCGTCTATATAATGGCGTGCAGTATTCCCTCCCCCTGTTACCAAAAAGAATTTTCTTCCTTTTGCTACGTGTTTTCTAACAAATACATTCAATTTTGAAAGAAAATCAATATTAATTCCCCCATTTGGAACTATTTGACTTCCTCCTATGGAAATTACAATTGGTGGTTCTTTTTGTAAATTCATAGCGGTAAAAAAATCCCTCCGATTTGGAGGGTGTTTAAAACCTTAATAAGCTAACAAATAATGTGTTTATTTTTTTTAATAAGTTTTTTCATGTTGTTTTGTTATTATACACTTATAATTCATAATAATCAAACTACTAAAAACCAAATCCCTCCATGCCAAATATATATGCAATAAGCTTTGTTAGAGTATAGGCTAAGATTATTATAATAAAGCCAATAATTCCCGCTGTAATTTTTCCTTTTCCTGACTTTACTTTTTCAGGATCTCCATGCGAAAGCAAATAGTCATATCCTCCCCAAATAAGGACTAATAATAAAATTATGCCGCAAAAAGGAATGATAAAATCAATAAGCTTGTTTACAAGATCTCCCAAATTAGTAATTTCATTGCCAAGAGGTCCTTTTATTTCTTGACCGCCTATATTAATTTTTTGTGCTAAAAGATTATTTTTCATCTTCTAAATACCATTTTAAATATTTTAAAGAATAAAATCAAAACTAAATTTATTATTATGGAAATAAATAAATAAACATTTATTTTTGAGCATATTTCTCCTATTTTATCAATTATTTCCTTATTTTGAATTAAAAAAACTATTTTTATATCAAATATATATATAATACCAATAATTACAACAGCTATTGGAATAAGATAAAGCATGTCTTGAAGGTCTTTTTTTGAAGAAAACATTGTTGCTGAAACAGAAAAGATTAAATATATTATTAATACATCTATATATAAATTATTATTGGCAAATAAACTAAGAGCAGATAAAATCCAAAAAAAGAATAATCCTGCAAAAAAAGGAGATATCCCAACAAGAATTGCTCTTATAAAATCCTTTTTTTCGTAATAAACATGACCTAGTTTTATTGACCCATTTTTCTTTTCTGGGAAAACACTTAGTTCTTTTACTTTTAAAAAAAGTACAGTTGCTGCAAAAAAGTGTGACAATTCATGAAGAGCGGTTCCTGGAAAAAATAATATAGAGATAAATATATATGCTAATTTATTATTTCTAAAGATATGTATTAAAAAATCAAAAATCTTATTAATTACAATTCTTGAAAGAAAATAAATTATAATAATTTGAATAAAAAGCAGAAAAATACTAATAGGTATATTTATCATGGCTGTGGAATAGACGATTCCTCACTTACGGCTTCTTCTTCTGGAGCACTTACAAAAGGTAATGCTTCAGGCGTACTTTCTTTTTCTTGCTCTAATTGAGATGAAGGAGATGCACTTTTTGCAGATTCTGTAGAAACAGGAACTGTTGGAATTACCTCAATTATTGTTGGAACAGGAGTAATACTAGGCTTAGGAGGAACCTCTGTTACACTTTCAGTATTTGCTTTTATTGAAGTATCTAGTGAAGTTTGATCCATTTTCTTTTGAATAAAAATAAAAAGCACTAAAGCAAAAACTCCCGCTGTCCCTACTGCCATTGCTAATAAAATTGTATTAAGTTTTCCTGTCTTTTTGCCTTTTTTTAATTTTTCAATATCAAGTGGTGTAAAATTTTGTTGCATATTTAGTAATAATTAATTATTAATTTTGTTTTTGCATTTGAACCGCTCCCTGACTTTCTTCATCAATCTCCTTATTACTTACATTTTCTCCTTCACCTGCGCTTGCTATATTCTCATCATCTTTAGGTCTTTCTACCTTATTATTTTCTTTATCTTTTTCATTATTAAGACCATTATTGTCTTTAGGTTTCTGCTCATTTTCATCTTTATTTATTTCTATTGTATCTGTTTTCATGTTTTTATCAGTATTTAATTCTTCACTTTTCTCTTCTCTAACTTCCTGAACTTTATTAGACAAGCACTTTGAACAAACAGTTGTTGCATTTTGAACAACTTCTGTTTTAAAACGATTGCCACAGGCTTCACAGAAAAAGCTATGAACTTTTTGCTTTTGGGCTTTTGACACATCAACTAATTCAACTTTTTCAATATTAAAAATAAATCCTTCACCATCAAAGTCAACAACAACCTGATCTCCAGCCCTTACCTTCTTTTCAATTATTAAGCTTGAAATTGGATTTTCAATTAATTTCTGGATTGCTCTTCTTAATGGTCTTGCCCCAAAAATTGGATCAAATCCTTGTCTTACGACTTCTTTAACTGCCTGTTCAGTACATACAAAGCCCATGTCTTGATCTTCCATTGCTTTTTGTACAGATTTTAATTGAAGTTTTACAATATCTTTCATATGCACATATCTTAATGGTTCAAAAACCGTAATTTCATCAAATCGATTAATAAGTTCTGGCCTAAAAAACTTATGAAGTTCCTCCATTACTTTCTTTTTCATCTGCTCATATCTTTTTTTGTTAATTTCTTTATCTATTTTTTCTTTTTCATCAGTTTGTTTTTTTAAAGGAAAGTCTTTACCAAAATATTCTTGAATTGATTTTACTTGCCATCCGGCCTCTTTTGTCTTGTACCAAATATTTTCTCCTACAATAATTATCTCTCTTGCGTTTGGAGAAAATGCATGAATATCCCAATATGCTGTTGGAAAATTCCCTTTTTCTATTTTTTGATCTACAAAATAATCTTTTAAAAATCCTGTTTCCCAGTCAGTTGAATTTTGTTTTCTTCTCCAGAATCTGTCCTTAAAAGTTACAATTTCTTTTTCATCTGGCGAAAATGCATGGGTCTTTAATGCAGCTGTAGGTAATTGTTCGTCTGGTGCATCAGGCAAAGCATTAACAACCATATTGCCTTTATAATATTTAATTAGTGTTGTACTTTCCCATGTCTTTGTAGTTGTAGACTTTCTGGAAAACATTTTGTTTTCTTTTGTTATTACTTCAATTCCTTGGGAAGAAATTGCATGTGTTTCAAAACCATGTATTGGAAATTCAGTTTTTTCATTTTTTTCATTTTCCTGATTACTAACTACATTTTCTACAATTTCCTGTCCTGCAAAATAATCTAATAGTATTTTTTCACTCCATGTTCCTTTTTCCTGCTTTTCAAATGATTTATTGCCTATTGTAATTATTTCTCGTCCTCTTGGAGAAAATGTATATGTTGAAAGAACAGATGGCTCTTCAATTTCTCCTTCTCTTGTTCCTTTTAATAACTGCTGATGAATTATTTTTGAACCAATATTTGATGTACAAATTACAACAGTATTTTTAAATGAAATTACACGTCCTTTATTATCTGTCAAACGACCATCATCAAGAATCTGAAGCAGAATATTAAAAATATCAGGATGTGCCTTTTCTACTTCATCAAATAATACTACTGAATATGGTCTTCTTCGCACAGCTTCTGTTAATTTACCACCCTCTTCATATCCAACATATCCAGGTGGAGCACCAAGAAGCTTTGCGACTTCATGCTTTTCCATATATTCAGTCATGTCAAAGCGAACCATAGCCTCCTCTTGTCCAAAAAGAATCTCTGCCAGTGTTTTTGCAAGCTCTGTTTTACCAACACCAGTTGGTCCTAAAAAAACAAAGCTTCCAATAGGACGTACTTTTGATTTTAAGCCTGCTCTTCCTCTTCTTACTGCCTGCGAAACAACAGAAACAGCTTCTTCCTGATTAATAAGTCTCTCGTGCATTATTTTCTCAAGATTTATTAATTTTTCCATTTCACTGCCTGTTATTTTGCTTATTGGAACACCTGTCCATTTTGATACAATATCTTTAATTATTCCAACTGTTACTACGCTTGTTGTTTGTCCTTTTTTTGTATTATATTCTTCCTTTTTCTCATTCAACTCTGCTTGAATATCATCAAGTTTTGAACGAATAATACGAGCCCTAACTTTGTCTCCCTTTTTTTCAGCTTCTTGAAGCTCTTGACTAAGTCCAGCTACACGAGTTTCAAAAGAGCGAATTTCTTCAGGAAGAGAAATTAATGGAAGTCTTACAGCAGAAGCAGCTTCATCAATTAAATCAACAGCTTTGTCAGGTAAAAATCTATCTCCAACATATCTTTTTGAGTATTTAACTGCAGCTTCAACTACATCATCAGGTATTTTTACTCTGTGAAATGCCTCATATTTATCTTTAATTGCTTTTAACATCTTTACTGCCTGCTCTACAGTAGGCTCTGGAACAACAATTGGTTGAAATCGTCTCTCCAGTGCTGGATCTTTTTCAATATGCTTTCTATATTCTGTTAATGTAGTTGCTCCAATAAGCTGCATTTCCCCTCTTGATAATGCTGGCTTTAAAAAGTTGGCAGCATCAGATGAACCTTCTCCGCCTCCTGCCCCCATAATATTATGAATTTCATCAATAAATAGAATTATCTCTCCATTGCTCTTTTTTACCTGTTCAACAACGTTTTTCATTCTTTCTTCAAATTCTCCTCTATGAGAAGCCCCTGCTAAAACAGCCATAAGGTCAAGAGAAAGAATGCGTTTATTTAATAATGGTTCTGGTACTTTTTTAGAAACTATCTGTTGAGCAAGTCCTTCAACAATAGCTGTTTTTCCTACTCCAGCCTCACCAACTAAAGCAGGATTATTTTTATTTCTCCTTGATAAAATATGAATTACCCGCTCAATTACCTTGGATCTTTCAACAACAGGGTCTAACTGTCCCTGAGCTGCTTTTGCTGTAATGTCTATAGTATATTGCTCCAAAACATTTGCTTTTGTCTTTTCTTTTTCTTCCTGCTTTTCAAGTCCTTCTTTTTTACCTATTACTTTTTTATTTAAGTCTTCTTTTTTTAAGCCAATTTTATTTAATATCCTTGCGGCAACTCCTTCTCCTTCATCAAATAGAGCAAGTAAAATATGCTCTGGAGAAATAAATTCAAATCCTAGTTTGCGGGCAATAACAAGAGAATTATCAAGAATTCTTTTTACTCTTGGAGAAGGTGAAGGAATTTCATTAAACTTTTCCCTCTTATATATCTTATTTAACTCCTGCTCAATTATTTGAGGCTGAATCTTTAAATCAATAAGCAAATTGTATATTTCCGAGTCTGACAATAGTCCATGAAGCAAGTGTTCAGTGTCAACATATTGACTATGAAGCTCTTTTGCTTTTGTTTGAGTGGATAAAAACACTCTATTTGACCTTTGAGTAAGATGAGTCATCAAGTCTATATTCCCCTGCTTTTTCTTATCCATATTTGATTTTAATGAAGTTCCTAGTTCTTGCTTTACTTTCTTGTCATCCTGTTTGCTATTTCCATTATCTTTATTATCTATTTTGCTGTCTGATTGTTTCTGAGGGTCTTGTTTTTGAGATTCTTGTTTTTGAGTATCAGATGAAGTGTTTTTTATCACTTGGGTTTGGGTTGTCTGTTGTGGAACTTGTAGTGAAGGAGGTTGTCCAATGCCACTGTATGCAGCTTGTCCTCCTGGAGGAGCACCAACTCCGCTGTATGATTGCATGCCTCCGCTTACTTTCTGCGTTGTTTGTTGTACTGTAGTTTGCTGATTAGATTGTTGATTAGGCTGTTGTTGACCACCTTGTTGATTTGTATTTGAATTCTTATCTGGTTTTTTTATAAAATCAAGGAAACTACCCATAATTTCATTATGGATGAAAAACAATATATTGTCAAATATAAAATGAAGAAAATTATAATAATATTTTCATGCATAGCTTTCTTAGTTATTGGTACATTTATTGTATTATCTGGTGCTTTTAATAACTTGGGGAAAAATAACAATACCACATCTTCCATGTCTCCTACTCCAATAGACACTTATTCAAATAGATCTTCCAAAGCTTCGCATATTTCACCAACAATAATTCAAACTAAAGTTCAATCATCTTCAAAAGAAGTGGGGGGAGAATATGAAACATGGATTAAATATCAAAAAGTACAAGATACCATAAATAATTTATCTGAAAAGGAAAAAGAAACTCTAAGCGCAATAAAAAGTAATGTTCCATACAAATCAGAAAACTTTGAAATTGATTATTCACCAACCTTAGGTACATTTATTGTTTTAATAAAAAATGAAAAGGGAGAGGAAGAGTTCTTAAATTGGGCTAAAGAAAATGGTTTTTCTGATTTTATTAAAAATACAAAAACTAAATATCTTTTTGAATATATAGAAAAAGATATTGGGGGATATATAACTACGGCTGAACAGAAACTACAAGAGGAGATAAATGAAATCAATTCAAATTCTAAGCAAGAAGCTAATATAGATAATAATCAAATAGGCAGTCAAAATATCTCTACTGAAATACCTTCGTCTATAGCCCAGCATGAACAAAGTCTTGAAAACTTAACGTCTTTTATAAATTCTATAGTTAATTTTCCAACAGAACTAGAAAAAGAAATGTCTTCTCTGCCTATTGAAGAAGAGATTAATTACCCTCTTGAAGATTTAATTTCGCCAACTCCTTTAATTGACCCTAGTGTAGTGTCTTCAAGACTAGATTACACTATCTCTTTTAGAGATTCCTCTATTAAACCAAAATCTAATGCAAAAAATATAATTGCAAATAGATGGAGCTCGTCAAAAGAAGAGTATTATGACATAATAGTTTCAAAAAGTATTGCTCGTGGATGGAACCCTGCATTTATCTTAGCTTTATGGGCTGAAGAAACACATGCGTCTGATGCAACAAAAATATCCTGTGGAGGAGGAGGAAATGGAACTGCCAATGAACATTTAGGATGTCGTCCGCAAACATGTAAAACAATAGAGCAAAGCTTGGATTGTGTTTTTAACAACTTTTCAAGCTTTGAAAATAATCAATTTAAAGAATTTATGATGAAATATTCTGGAGAAACATCACTTGATTTTATAAATAACCCTTATTTTGTAACAAATATCAAATATTGGTATAAACAATTAGCAGATGATTCAACTACTCAAGATGACAAAATAAATGATCCTTCAAGTATTGGCTCTGTCTCTGACCTTGTCAGCGTGTTAACAAATATTTGTGGAGATTCTGTAAACGCAAACTGTGTAAATAGTTTAAAATCTGTATTGCCGCAAAATATATATAATGAAATATTCTCTTCAGTAAGTACTTTTGGAAGTCTTTCATGTGTAAACTTTGCAAAGGCAGCTCTTATGGCAGAAAGTCAAAAACCAATTAGTGAAACAAGAAATTCTGCCCTTGAATATATTACTTCTCCTCCAAATGGATACCAATTTATTTCTTATTCTCCAAGTTCTCAAATTAAAAAAGGTGATTTAATCATTCTTGATGTTGGTCATGATTCTGGACATATGGCTTATGTCATGAAAATATATAATAAAGACTATATTAGAATTGCAGAAGCAAGCTGGGGAGGAGCTGGAAGGGTCGATGAAAGAGATTATCCGTTAGAGCCTCAATATAATGGAGAGCTTAAAGGTTGGCTCAGGGAAAAAATATAATGAGTAAAAAAAAGATTATTATCATTGGAATTCTTGCAGTAATTTGTATTTTTATAATATATTTATTTTCTATTCTTTCAAAGAATAATAAATTAAACGAAGACTCTAATAATAAATCAGATAAGATATTATCTCCAACACAAATAAAACAAATAAATGTTGATTCATCTAAGCTATTAACTAATGAACCAAACATAAAGGGAAAAGAAGACCAAGATAAGTACGAACTTAATGAACAAACAGATGTATTTCTTTCAAATAAGACACCATACTCAAATGATTATTTTTCAATATCAAGTGATTTTAAGCCTGATCCAGACCCTCACTTTTATTTCCTAGTAGATTTTAAAAGTGAAGATAATGAAAAGGCAAAGCCAGAATTTATTTTATGGCTTAAATCTTTAGGACTAAATAATTCTCAAATCCAAAATCTTGATATTATTTTTCAAAATAATTGACTTATACTTTTATTTCTGATTAAATGAATTTATGCTCCATATTTTTAAAAACATTACGAGCTTTTTAAAAAAAGCTTTTATTGTTATTGTTGTTTATATACTTATTATTAATTTATTTGCTTATTTCTTTAATCAAAATAAGTCAACAATTTCAAATAATCTTGTAAAAAATAATCGAAGTGAGATTTACAAAATACTTAAAGATAAAGAATTAAACTCTACAAAACAAGGAAAGCTTCAAGTTGCTGTTTTTAAAATCATGCTTTGTGTAACAGTAGGTGAGGCTTGTACAGAAAATCCTGAAGATGGAAATGAATATTTTAATAAAAGCATTTTGGGGTATATTACAGGTTTTATAACAATGCCCTATATGAATCCCCCTGCTTCAGGAGTTTACTGGGCTGCATCTGGTTTACAAAATGCAGGATTTATCCCAAATACTTATGCTGCAGAAGGAATTGGATTTGCAGCCTTAAAGCCTTTTATGACCATATGGAAAATTTTTAGGGACTTATCATATGCTTTGCTTGTTGTTGTTCTTGTTGCAATAGCTTTTATGATTATGTTTAGAGTTAAATTAAACCCGCAAACTGTAATTGGAGTAGAAAATTCACTTCCAAAAATTGTTATTACCCTTATTTTAATTACATTTTCTTTTGCAATTGCAGGATTTTTAATTGACCTTATGTATGTAAGTATGTCATTAATAATTTCAATAATGGGGAGAGGTGGTAATTATTATAACATAGGAGAATTTCAAAATAAATATTTAAACGCTCATTCACTTAATATTTTTAGTGGTATTTTTGCAGCAAATACTTTTGGAGGTGGATTTCAAAATATCCTTGTTCTCGGTCATGTTTTTACAGATATTTTTCATACTTTCCCAACTGTTATTTCAGCTTCCATTGTAGTTGCTATAAATCTTATTGTTACTTTTTTTCTAACAAAGGGATTTTTTGGAATTTTAAAACTCATCTTGGGAACATCATTTAACGATGTAGCGGCAACAGTTTTAGGTATTGGAGGAAATGTTGGGAATCTTCCACAAATGATTATGATTCCAATCGTAGGATTTATTTCTTTTATATTGGCAACAGCATTTGCACCATTGGTTTTTGCATTTATATTAGGTTGTATCTTTTTACTGACAATTCTTTTTTTATTCTTTAGAATTTTTTTTATGCTTTTTGCTGCATATTTAAAAATAGTATTTATGATAATTTTCGCTCCTATTTTTCTTTTATTTAATGCTATTCCTGGAAAAAATGTTTTTGGTTATTGGTTAAAAAATTTAATTGGAGAATTAATAACTTTCCCGATTGTACTAACATTATTTTTAACTGGATATCTCATTATTAATGTAATTCCTGATCCAGGAACACTATGGAAGCCTCCATTTCTTGGTGCTATAGGCTCACAATCATTATTAATTTTTTTTGGAATGGGAATAATTTTTATGATTCCCAACTATGTAAAAGCTATAAAAGAACTTTTGGGACTAAAGAAGATGCCTATGAGCATGGGGCTTGGTACTTTCTTTTCTGGTGTTGGTACAGGAGTAGGTGGAGCAACTGGAATTCTTGGACAAGTAGGTAGTGCAAGACTTGGACTTTCAGCTTTAGGAAGAGGGGGAGGTGAAGGAGTGCTTGGTATGTTTGCAAAGCAAAAAGAGCCTGGGGGAACTGCCCCAAGTGCCGGCCAGGCCTCTAAAGACGTACAACAAATGTTTCCTGGAGCTAAAAAAACTCAATGAATAGGAAACTTTCTTATAAAAATATATCAAAAGGAATCTTTAATATATCAACCCCAATTACTTTAAGAATAAATACTGAGAATATAAGAAGCATTAAACCAATAATACATGAAGTAAGCATTTCTTGTGCCTTTTTAAGCTTTTCAGGATTCCCTTGAGATATCTGTATCTGAAATGCTGAATAAATAATACAAAGTAAAGCTATTGTTCCAGCCAAACCTATTCCCCATTTAAAAACAGTCTCTTCAATAAATGACTGAGTATTTGCATATATGCAACCTACTCCTGTCCAAACACCAACCTTACCTTGCAAATCACCTTCTCCTTCTCCTTTTAAACATTTTAAACAATTACCTTGTTCAGTTTTATCAGAAATATTATCACACAAAGGCTCCAGCGCGCTTAACTTAGCTTCTTCAGGCTCTTCACATACACAATTTGGATCTGAAGGATCTGATGGAGAACCATTAATACATGGGACTGCATATGATTGTATTTGGTCTAGATTTAACTTCTTTGCGCTTGACTTCGCTGCGTTGTTAATAAATTGAAATGGAAAGTTCAAAAAGTCTGGCAAAAAGTCTGGTTTTGGAATAAGATCCATACTAGGAGCCGTTATGGGTTGATTATAACAACATCTTCTTATTAGAGCATCAGTATTTGTCCAGTCACCGCAGTCTTTCCCCGGAATCATTAATTTGCCTCCAGTTATGCCTTCTGGAAGAGGTGGAATAGTTGGAGTTGCGGTTGGAATTGAAGTTGGACTTATAGAATAAGTTATTTTAGGAAAAATAAAAAACGTAAAGCAAATTGCAAAAAGTAAAAGAATATTTTTCATGTCTATATTTTAAAAGTGTATCATATATATTAATTACATTTATTTTGTTTCCTCGTCACTTGATTCCTTAATAGCAGAACTTATGAACTTCCATAGTATAAAAGCAAGTAATAATGGTACCCATTTATTTAGCATGTCAAATGCAATAGATTTAAAATCTGCTCCAAAGCCCTTTCTTACATCTTTTGATGTTGTTTGAAAATGTTTCTTATAAGTTTTAAGAAAGGGAACCTTAATCATTTTGCCTGTAATGGGATTTTTAATCCATAAAGGCGCAAGCTCCTTTTTCTTATTTTTTTCATACGGTAACCTTGATAAAATATCTTTTGTTTCCATCTCGCACATAAAGTTATCACCCTCTTTAGCTTCCCATTCCCAAACCGCACCAGACCTTCCTCCTGCATATTCTGCTGCAATAGAATTTGTGCGACCCACACCAAATAATCCGAAAAAGGCTTTGCCTACAGTATCTCTTTTAAAAAAGCTAATTGTAAGTGAAGACATGATTTTAGCTAATTTATGTGCGGGCTCTTTACCATGCATACTCTCTACACAATGTTTCATTTTATGAATACTTTTTAAAATATCAGAAACGTCATTTTTTCCATTTGTTGAAGTTTCTTTTAAAAGCTCATTAAAACCAAAGATCTCATCACAAATTTCCTTTTCAACTCTCTGAATCTCACTTATTGCACGAGTTAACATATTTTGCCCTGTTGATCTATAAGAAAGAAAGGTTGAATCAAGTTCATCTGATGCAAGAGTAAAAGGAAATATTTTATTACGAATAAAATTCTCTCCATAGTTATTTAAAAAATCTACATTTCCAGAATAATCTTCCTCAATAAGTCCAAGCACTTCCTTTGCCATTTTTAAATCTTTTGGGTCTATTTTTCCCCCTAGCAACTTTTCCAATTTCTTTTCATCTAAATTGTAATTATAATTGGCGTGTGTAAAATCTTGTTCTTGATCATTAACTCTTGTCATTTCTGCACTCATTTCAGATCTCATTATTGTTTCTGCAAACATAATATTCCTTACTGCCTCTTGAAAGATTATAGGATTTTTATCTATGTTTAAATCATCAGAATGATTGTCTCGAAATTGTATTCTTATCTTCTCCCAAGCTCTTTCTCCATCTTCTGACATACGATTTCGCTCTAAGCGAATAAGCTTTGTTGGAATTCTTTGAGCAACAACTCTTGCTAGTGTTTGGTATAAAAATATATTAGATGCTTCAAGATTTATTGCTTCGTTTAACTTTTCAGGATAAATCTTTCCTTCTTCAATCTCTTTGTAAGCGTTTTTTTTAGCTTGTTCCAATAAGCTTGAATAATACGTCTCTAAGTCCGAAAGCTCTCTTGGCTCCCCTTTTTCATCTCTAAAATATTTTGTAAATATATACCCAAATAATGCTTTTTTATCATCACTTTCACTATCAGATAAATCTTTATTAAAATCATCGTCTTTTAAATATTTATGGCGTCCTTCTCCTCCTACAAAGTCATGCAATACATGAAATCCAATATTTTCAAGATTCTTCCAAGACTCCAAATAATCAACTTCTCCTAATTGAAAATTCCCATCTACATATCTTATATGATGACGATACATGTTCTCTATTCTCCAACCTGCTCGCGCAATAGGTCCTCCTACTTTTCCTATATTCATCAAATAATCCATAAATATTTTTTCAGATAATCCTGCTCCCTTCCTTCCTTTTAAAAAGGTCTCTTTATATTTCTCTATTTTATCTTTAAGCCTTTCATGATCCCATGTAATTCCTTGTTCTAAATGATCAATTGGAATAAAAAAGATTGAGGGCATTAAGCCTTCTGCTTGAAAACGATAAATTAAATGTTGTGGGTTTAATGCAATAAGTCCATATGCATCTCTATCAGAATAACTTGAAAAAGTTGGATCTCCTTTTAGTGTTAAATTAGGATCTGCATATGCTTGCTTTTCCGGATGAGTCATGTATATTCCTCTTGCAGCTCCTGTTGCGATATTCACCGCAGAAATAATCCTGTCAGGATTATCTAGTTTAATATCTGGAAACATTATTTCAAGTTTTTTAACAATGTCTCTTTGAACAAATGTATGAGCCTCTCCTGGTGAAGCCCTAAATTGAGTTGTCTGATGAATCCAGTTAACTGCTGCAAAATCTTCTTCAATATATTTATCATATAATTGATATGCTGCTCTATACAGTTCAGCATCCGGCTGAAGATTAATCTCATCCATTATTAATGTACTTATTCGTCCTGAATAATTAGCAAGTTGATCATAAAAGCCTTCTTTTCCTGGATTTCTATGAAATATTGCATTTACATTATGCGTATATTCTCTAATTTGTTGATATACTTTAAAATTTAATAATAACTTATGAGCATAGTCTGATAATAAAATTTCTTCTTTTTTAAAAAAAGGACTAGTTTGTCTTTCTGGAAGCATTTGTAATATCTTTTCTGGACTTTCCCCATCTTCTACTCTTTGCTGCATTTCATAAAAAATATCTTCTTTTTTTGCATAAACCCCTTTCTTATATTTTAACACTTTGTCTTGCTGAATATCGGTCTGTAGTTTTTCAAGCACCTTCTCCAAACGAGTAAGTGTTACTTCAATACCTTTCCATATATCTCTTTTAACTATCTCTTCATAACTCTGATCAGCATATCCTCGATCCAACTTTAGTAATGGCCGAGACAAAATCCCCATTATTTTATTCTCTATGTCTATTGAAGCTTTTTGCGATATTTGCTCTTCACTTAATCCAACCGATTGCGTCAATCTTCTAATTCTTTCTTTTTCTTCTTCAATAAAATCATTAAATCCTTCAGGAGTATATAATGCAAATAATATTTTTTGTTCTGCTTTAGAGAATTCATCCCATTTGTCTTGACTAAATTGTCTATATGCTTCAATTTTGTTTTCATCATTTAGAATATTGAATTTTTCTCCTGCCTCCTCTTCACTTAATCCTTTCTCTTTTGCAATACTTATCATTGCGTTTTTAAGATTTTTATGTAATTCTGAAGAGTAGACACTTAATAATCTAATATTATTAAATTCTTGAACTAGTGAATCAATATCTGTAATTTCTCCAGTTACTACCTTGTATAAGAATTCATGAAGGCTTGGAGCTGTTAATTCTGTAACATTTTCAACTCCAATGTGTTGTCCTATTTTCTGAATAACTAATCTTGCAAAATCCTGAACTTGAGGATCTGCACCATCAGGAACAGGGATTTTATTATCAATACTTGCTAAAAGAATCTTTTGAACTACTCTTTTAACATCAACTGCTTTGCCCTTGGCAGATTCCTTATCGTCAGCAGTTCCTTCAAACTGATGTATTATCTTTTTAGAACTCTGTAGTATTATTTTTAATTCTTGTACTTTTTGAAGGGTATTTTCTGCTTCTTGTGCAATATCATCGGCACTCTGATTCCTTACCTCTTGTCGAAGGATGTCTATTTCCGTTGGCTGACTTGCTCTTTGTGTTTCATTTGTTTCACTTGACATAAAGGTTTAGTAATTTATAACTGGCCTTTATAAAATCTATCAAATTTTGCTTTTTTAAGCAAGAAGAGGAGTGGGTGCTTAAATTCAAAAGAAGAGAATTTGCAGTAAATTGTATTGTTTTCAAATACATATACAATTATATAAAAAGAGGGCTATAAAAGCAAGTTTCATATTAATTAATAATCTTATTTAATAACCTCCTAATCATAGTTATTTCAATTATTAAATTATCAATATCTTTACTTTTAGCAAAATTACTATCCCTAAGAAGAAGCAGCAAATAAGAAGCTTTATTTGCATTATTTAATGCTTTCTTAAAATACTTTAAAGCAATGTCATTTTTTGACTGAAATACAGCTTGAGAAATATATATTCCAATAGAAGATGAGGAAGATAATAACTCTTTAACAATTGCATTGTAAAGATACTTGGAAGACAATGTTTGTAAAAATTGAATAATATGAATTGAAAACCTGTATGATTTGTATTTTATATCCCCACCCCTATTTTTTTTCATAAAGCAACTTATTTGACCATAGGCCCAGCCTTAAATCAACGGAGTATATGCTACAAATGAAGTATTTTAAGTTATTAAAAAAGCATTTCATCAACAATATATTTGTTCTATAATATCAATTATCATGAAATATAATTCAATCATCTTAGGAGGAACATTTGATCATTTCCATAAAGGGCATAAGAGGTTTATAAACCTAGCATTTTCAATAGGCAAAAAAGTGACAATAGGTTTGACGCAAAAAAATCTTCATAAAAATAAATGTCTAGCAAAAACAATTGAAAGTTATTCTATACGAAGAAAGTCACTTTTAGATTATTTAAAAAAAAATAAATGGGCAAAACAAACAAAAATTATTCCAATTTCAGATATTTATGGTACAACTTTAATAGATAAAGATATTGACGCAATTATTGTTTCCAAAGCAACTTATAACAATGCAGTAAAAATTAATAAAAAAAGAAAGGAAAAACAATATCCTAAGCTTAAGATTGTCCTTGCTCCAAATGTTTTAGGCAATGATAAAAAAATAATTACTTCAAAAAGGATAAGAAAAGGAGAAATCAATAAGGATGGATATAATTATTTTTCGTTATTTAAAAATAATAAAAAACTTCTTTTGCCCAATTTATTAAGAAAAACATTAAGAGTACCTATTGGAAAAATTGTTAAAGGAAAAGAAATATTTGAAATTATAAAAAAAACAAAGCCAACAATAACAATTGCAGTGGGAGATATCGTCTCTAAGAGCTTGATAGAGAATAAAATTATACCTGATATTAGTATTGTTGATTTTAAAACAAGAAGAAAGAAAATTAAAATTCAAGATAATATAATTACTACAAATTATTCAGTAATAAAAAAGTGCAATAATCCTGCCGGAGCTATTTCAAAAGAATCTGCTTTAACAATAAACAATGCTTTAAGTTACGTTTTAAAAACAAAGAAAAAGCAGGCAGTTATAATTAAAGGAGAAGAAGACCTTACTGCTCTTTGTGCAATGCTTTTTTCTCCATTAAATTCGCTTGTACTATACGGTCAATATAATCTTGGAACAGTTTTAGTTTACATAACTCAAGAAAAAAAGAATGAGGTATTAAAAATATTAAAGCAGTTTGATATAATAAGATAATGAGCGTAGAAGAAATAATATATAAAATCTCCCAAAGTCCAATATTTCAAAAATACATTTTAAGTGTAATTATCTTTTTTATTATATTGCTTGCATCTTTAATTATTAAACGCATTGTCTTAGAAAACCTTAAAAAACTATCTAAAAAAACAAGTATGCATTGGGATGATTTTATAATAGATATTATAAAATCATTAACTTGGCCTTTTTATATCGCCATCTCTCTTCTTATTTCAATAAATTTCTCTGAATTTCCTAAAATAATTCTTTCAACAGCAAGAACTGTAAGTATTGTTATTATTGCTTTTTATACTATAAAAAGCATAGAAAAGTTTGGAGAACATTTTCTTGATGTTTTGTTTGAAAAAAGAAATATAAATAAAAAACTTGATAAAACTATTTTAAATATTACAAAGCCTGTTTTTAAAATATTATTGTGGTCCGGAGCTGTTCTTGTTGTTCTTCAGAATATGGGATATCAGGTAACTGCTCTTCTTGGAGGATTGGGAATTGCTGGAATTGCTGTTGCTTTTGCATTTCAAAATATACTTACAGATATTTTTTCATTTTTCACTATTTATTTTGATAAGCCCTTTGAAATTGGAGATTTTATCGCCCTTGGAGAAGATAAGGGAACAATAATAAATATTGGAATTATGACTACAAGATTAAAAACCTTAAAAGGACAGGAGCTTATTATTTCAAATAAAGAATTAACTGAAGCTCGAATTCAAAATTTCAAAAAAATGGAAGAGAGAAGAACTGTCTTTACAATTGGAGTTACATATGAAACCTCTTCAAAGAAATTAAAAAAAATACCTTCTATTATTAAAAAAATTATTTCTGAAAATGAAAATACAAGACTTGATAGAGTTCATTTTATTTCATTTGGAGATTTTAGTTTGAATTTTGAAATTGTATATTTTACAAAAACTCCAGATTACAAAAAATATGCAGATACAAGACAAAAAATTAACTTTGCAATAAAAGAGCAATTTGAAGAAGAGAATATTGAATTTGCATATCCTACTCAAACAATCTATTTTAATAATCAAAGCAGTAGTGTACAAGAAAAAAGTTGATGAAAATAGTTAAAGAAATAAAAGAATCAAATAATCAAAAAAAATTGTTTTATTTTATGAGGATTTTTACTTATCTTTCTATATAGAAAAACAAAATTGATAAATCAGTTAAATTACATACGCCATTAGCATTAATGTCACATTTTCTTTCACTTGTTTTTATATAATCTTTGTTTTTTGTCATGGTAATTTCCTCCATTATATCTTTTTTCCATTCACTAACCCAAGTTTCTACTACATTATATACTTCTTTTGTTTCAATTTTGCCACTTTTATCTCTATCAAAAAAGCTAATTACTAGTGGTAAAAATGGTTTGGGAGTAACGCTAGGTTTTTCAGTTATCGTTAAAGAAGTAGAAGTCTTGGTTTCTGTAACTTGTAGGACTGGAGCACTAGTTGTAGCTTGAGTTAAAGTTATAGTAGGAATAGCTGTTAAAGTTATTATTGGAGTTATTGTTGGTGTCAGCATAGAAGCTGGAGTTATAGTAGAAATAGGTGTTATAGTAAGAACAGGAGTTAAAGTTGGTGTAGGAGTAGAAGTTAAAGTTGGTGTAGGAGTTAAAGTAGGAATTGAAGTTGGTATGGGAGTTGCAGTAGGAATAGGTGTTAAAGTAGGAGTAGGAGTAAAAGTTAAGGTTGGTATGGAAGTTAAAGTAGGAGTGGGAGTGGGAGTTAAAGTTGGTGTAGGAGTTAAAGTAGGAATTGGGGTTGATATAGGAGTCAGTGTGGGATTAAGTAAATCAAATTTCTTTCCCTTTTCAATTTCTTTGTCTACTTTTTCTCCTAAGACTTTTCCCTTTGTCTTTTCTTTATCTTCTTCATAAAATTCCATTTGAACCCCTGTTGTACTTTCTGTTTTTTTTCCTAAAACAGCTTTAATAATAGACTCTTCATAAAGTTTTTCTTGCTCCTTAGAAATTTTCTCAGGCAGAATTAAATACGAAGCTGAGGTAAAACCTTTAAGAACATTTGTTCCTTTACCATCATTTGCTAAAATTATAGATGAAGGCAGAAATTCAACTTTTACAGCTCCAGGACTTTTTGCTTTAAAAAGTACTGTTCCAAAAATTCCTTTGTCAGAAAAGAATCCAGGATTTGGCAAACCACCTGTTAATCGAGCATAGCCCATATCATTATTAATTTCTTTTTGAATAAAAATGTTTGCAAAAGAATCTTCAGTTAAAACATCTATGACTTCTATTTTTTCAGGATCAAATCCTAAATCTGCTTGAACTGCATTAATTGGAGATACAATTCCAGTAATTTCTATTGGCATTCTAAAGATTTCATTTATTCTATATTGTCCTTTTGAGGGAATAACAAAAGAAACTGTTTTTGATTTTGGCAGGAAACCCATTTTATTCAAGATCTTGCTTTCAACAAAAACAAAGCCAAGAGATACTAGAGAAAAAATTAATATTATTAATCCATTTAGCAAAGCAGAAGTTATATTCTTTGGCATTAACCCTTCTTGTTTTGAGATTGTTTGACGACAGAATGGACACATTTTCCCTTTTTTTCTTAATCTACAGAAAATGCAAAAGGTTAGCTTTGGATAAAAAAACCACCATATAGGATAAGCTAATGCAACAAAAACTCCAAATATTGCCAAAAAATGGATCAACAACCAAGAAAGAATAACATAGTAAATAATCAAAAAAAATTGTTTCATTCTAAAAGGATTTTTATTCATCTTTCTATGTAAAAAAACAAAATTGACAAATCAGTTAAGTCACAAACATCATTAGCATTAATGTCACATTTTCTTTCACTTGTTTTTATATAATCTTTGTTTTTTGTCATGGTAATTTCCTCCATTATATCTTTTTTCCATTCACTAACCCAAGTTTCTACTACATTATATACTTCTTTTGTTTCAATTTTGCCACTTTTATCTCTATCAAAAAAGCTAATTACTAGTGGTAAAAATGGTTTGGGAGTAACGCTAGGTTTTTCAGTTATCGTTAAAGAAGTAGAAGTCTTGGTTTCTGGAATTGGCCTTATTATATCTAATTAAATAAATGGTTAAAAAACCATAAACTGTAGTAATTTTAACATTCAGATATAATATGTATTCTTTCTTTTTGATATAATTATTTTCATGAAGATTGGAGTTATTTCTGACACTCATGATAGATTAGAAAGTATAAAAAAGGCTATTGATATTTTTAAAAAAGAAAGGGTGGGATTAATCATTCATTGCGGAGATTGGGTATCACCCTATACTTTAGAATACTTTGATTTTGTATTAAAAGACTATAAAATCCCAGTAAAAAGTGTTTTTGGTAATAATGAAGGAGATATTAAAAGATTATTAGAAAGAAATTCAAAGTTAACAAATCCAATTGAATTTGCTTTAAAAGAAGTATTTGAAATTAAAATTGGAAAAAGAAAAATTGCAGTATATCATGGGCAGGATAATGTTATTTTAAATGCTCTAATAAAATCTAAAATCTATGACTCTGTTTTTACTGGGCATACCCATATAGTAAAAAATATACTTATCAATAATGTCTTCGTTCTTAATCCTGGATCAACTTGTTTTGCTGCAGACAGCAGAATCATTAAAGATGCAAGTATAGCAATCTATAATTCAGACTCAAATTCTGCTAAAATAATTACTTTTAGACAATAAACAAAGTGTGTAAATTCACTGAGTTATTATTTTAATTCCTCCAACAAATCTGGCTGCTAAATTGTATATAACTGCTCCTATAACGCCACCTACAAAACCCATAAGACCATATAGGATTGGAAATACAACTATTGAAGCTATACCAAAAGAGCTGAGAAAGTTGTTTGAACTAGACTGAGAAAGCATACTTCCAAGACTAAAAGAAAAAAGTGAAATAAGAACACCAGATAATAACCCAACTACTGCATATATAAATCCACTTAGCTTTCCTACAGACATAACATCTATTTTTTTAATCTCCATATTTATCACCTCTTTTCTATATCTTTAAAGATTTTATCATAAACAAAAAATTATTTATAAACATAACATATTATTAATTTCTTCTTAAGGCTTCTCAAATAAATAAAGTTTTCCTTTTACTTATTGATGAAAAAGTTCAGATGCATTTGGCGCTCTAAGGTATTGGGGAATTGAGTGTAAAAATGAGAGGAAATAGGGACTAAAACGAGATTAAAATATTTTGCCTTTAATAATATTGACAATAGAATTGGCAATTAGTCATCATTAAATCAAATTACAAAGCACTCATTAAATGGATAATATATGCACAAAAACTTTTATTAAAGCGTTGGTAGTTTTTTAAGATTCATTACTATTATTTCCCTATTATTATAAAGTCCATCCACTTTAGCCCTGTCTCCATTATTCAGAAGGCTTTTATCACAAATTCCTTCCTCCCCTTCACCTAAATCACACATACTATTTTCATTAAAAATTAACTTTACAGATAAAGCTGGATTACTAGGCTTTTCATATAATAAGGTCCAGTTTTCAGTATATGACTCTGTTTGAGAATCCCAATTAAGAATATTGCCCTCTTCTGAAAAATTCACTTCAAGAGGTGCTTCTGATTTTAAAGTTGGTTCAGGAGTTTGCTCTGCTTTTTCTGGTTTCTCGGTTATTAACGGTATAACAGGCAAGAAAGTTTGTTCTTTATTAAAAGACTGATAAATAACACCGCCTGCACCAATAACAACTATAGTTAAAACAACAATAACAATAATTGAAACTGCGCCCTTTTGATCTTTTAATTTGTTCATTTTTTATTCCTTTTCTTTTTCTATTTTACTATAAATTTATATATAAAATATTCTCAAAACTTTAACTTGCTTGATTTTTATTCCACAAACCATATTATTCCATAATCTCCTGGAAAGCCTATTTTGCCTCCTATTTCTTTTTCTTGACCTGATATGCTCCATTCATCTAAGAAATAATCTACTGGAATTCTTCTTTGTTTTAAATTAGGATCTGAATCTATTTTATAATCATATCCATTATCCCAACCAGGATCATTTGTGTAAATATAGTTTTCATCATAACCTGTAGCAATAACAAAATGATTTCCATAATGAACTACTATCATTACTATAGTATCTGAAGAAATTAATTTTTTTAAATATTCAAAAGCTTCATCTTTGTTATTAAAAAGAATTGTTTGTTCTTTAGGATTAATTAAAAATGTATTATAAAAATCTGCATATCTTTTTACATAATTTGTTGAATAAGCAATTCTAAGATTATCAAGTAAATCAAATTCTTTAAATCCAATAAACATATCCGGAGGTCCCCCAAGGCCTTTGCTTTTAATTATGGTTCTAGCATTTTGTATCTTTTCTTCTGAAAAATCCATATTCATTAAAAGCATCAAGGCGCTTGAGCCCCAACACCATTTCTTTTCACCATAATAGGAAACGTCTTCTATATGATAACTTAAAGGAATAGATGGTTCTTTTTCTACAGAAGTTGCTAAATTAGTTTGTTTTCCTGCTTTTTTAGTAAATAACTCCAGTTTATACAACAAAAGACTTAATCCTATAATAATAGGAACAGTAATAATTAAAATTTTTAATTTAGTCATACTTTTCTTTGGTAATTTATTCATAAATGATTATTTTAACTTTTTGTAAATTTAATAAATCTTTAAAAAATATTAAAAAGGCAATAAAGAATTAAAAAAATTATGAATTTTCTGCCAAAATGAAGTTTTTTCAACAGAACTTATTTTATTAACTGTTTCCTGAGAAGTCATTGTTTTTGTTATTGTTGGTTTTAGATCCATTTCTGAAAGAACGCTTGAATCTGTTGATGTGTTTTCTTTTTTATTTTCCATAGAGGCAGTTCGGGAGGCTTGTTCAACTGATGCTTTTGTTGCTGATAATATATTTCCCTTAGTTTTTGCTGTTAATGAATTTGACCAAGGGCCAGTGGCACATCCATTTCCTCCTCTTACCTTAAAATAATATGCAGTATTTAAAGATAAACAGTTTATAGTATAATCAACTACGCCTTTTGATAACTGTGCGGAATATTCAACTCCAAATCTTTCATCTCCTTGAGAATAACCATAGGTAATAAAATAATGATCAAGATAATCATTTACTGGTGAAAAATATAGTTTAGCTGTATTTTTTGTCGTATCAATTTTAAAAAGATTGGGGGCATTGCTTGGTGCAGATTTACCGCATCCTTGAGTGGTTGGATTTGATGAAGAAGAAGATGAAGAAGTATTTTCAGCAGCAGTAAAAGTTGTAAAGTGAGCTGCAGTAAATGTTAAAGTACCGAGTAAAGAATTATATGATAGATCAGAAACTATTCCTTCTGTATCTTCTTGGTTATCAACTAATATCTTAGGATTAGTAAAACTAATATTATTCATCGTTAAGGCAGCTTGAGTGTTAATAAGATTGGTAACTGTATCGGCGTCTAAACTAATTATTCCTTGAGAGATACTTATTTTACTATCTAAATCACGCAGCCAGGAGTAAACATCATTATCAGTAAAGTTTATTTCATTGGAAAATAAAATTTTACCACGGTTAGTCTTTGTAAAATAAACACCAGTTGTTCTAGACATATCACTTTGATCACCTAAGTTTGTCGTAATTCCATTATCGGCTAATCTATTAACTATGGTTGTAGAACTATAATAATTACTATTGTCAGTATCAAACCATCCTTTTGTAGGTGAGCTTGTTGATTTCCAAACACCTTGATTTCCATCCCAAGGTGTTTCAGCATAAATAGATTCTCCCTGTACTATAGCAAGAGCAGTAGCATCATTTGCCGTATCTTCATCACAAACACCATTACCATATTTTACGGAAAATGTACTTTGTGTGTCAGAAATAAAAAGAATAAGACATCCGCCATCATTAGGAATTCTAGCATTATTATCCATAGTAAAAGTAAGAAAACCATTTTTAGGAATAGTCCCTGACAAGTCATAACTATAATGATATGTATAGTTGTCTTCTGGTCCTTGATTAATTACTAAAGTCCATCCTGTAAGATCTTGTGATGAGTCATCAGAAGTATTAAAAAGTTCAATCCATTCATCTCCACCCTCATTTGGATAAGCCACAAATTCATTAATAACAATATCTTCTGCTAAGGTTATTTTTGGAAATAAAAAGAAAATCCATAAAAAGCTAAATAAAACTATACACTTTGCTAAGTTTTTCATGATTATATTAATATAGTATTCTTATTTTTGATTATTGTCAAATATGTAAATGAGAGTTCTTAGTCCTTTTTTTCGGACATTTGATTGTTTCTTTATTATCTGTCCAATATATTTCATAATAATTCCAAATA
>CAZHJA010000007.1:15169-25834 GCA_964532865.1 uncultured Gammaproteobacteria bacterium | reverse complement strand
ATATTTAATAATATTCCTTTAAATAATTGTTTTCTTTCTCTCTTTTTTTCTTTAATAATATAATTTATCGAAACTGTATCCCCTATTGAATATGTTTTGTCCTTATATATAAATTTGTTTGCCATACCTTACTATTATAATCTATAAGTTAAAATATTTAAAGCTTTATTTTTTTGTAGTTTTTTTACCAACATCACTTAGTTTCCATGCAGAATATTTACATTTAGGATAGTTTGAACAGCCATAAAACTTCTTTTTAGTTTTAGTAAATCTCACGGCAATATCTCCTCCACACTCAGGACACTTTTTATCTTTAACAAGATATAAAAAGGATTTTGTAAATTTACATTTTGGATAATTACTGCAAGCTAAAAACTTGCCAAATTTAGAAAATCTTACAATCATAGATCCCTTACATTTAGGACATATTTCTTTAACGTCTTCTTGAACATTAATAAGTTCTTTATCTTTCTTTTTAATATCAAGTTCTTTTTTAAAAGGATTATAAAATGTGTTTAAAAGCTCTGTTAGTTCTTTTCCCCCATCAGCTATATTATCTAATCCATCTTCCATTTCTGCTGTAAATCCAATATCAAAGAGTTTGGGGAAAGCTTTGCTTAAATAATCAGAAATTGCTACTCCTAGGTTAGTTGGAAGAAAATATCTATATTCTTTTTCAACATAATATTTAATTTGAATAAGAGATATTATTGGAGCATATGTAGATGGTCTTCCAATTCCTTTTGCCTCAAGAGATTTAATAAGAGAAGCTTCGTTATATCTTAAAGGAGGCTTGGTTTCACATTCCTCATCATTAATAGTTTTTAAAACCAGTTTTTCTTTTTCCTTAATATCAATTTTCTTTGAATTATTTTCAACATATTTAGGATTTAATACTTTTAAAAATCCGTCAAATATTACATGATAAAAATCTGTTTCAAATAAATAACCTTTTTTTCCTTTTATAAATACTTTAATTTGTTTTACTTTTGCCTCTTTCATCTGCGTTGCAAGCGCTCTATTAAAGATAAGTTGATAAAGTCTCCTATGATTTATAGTAAGTTTTTTATAATTTTTTAGTTTTTCTATTCCTCTATCTATTTTTGTAGGTCTAATTGCTTCATGTGCCTCTTGTGCGCTTTTAGATCTGGTTTTAAAGCCCCTTGGCTTATCAAGAGCATACTTTTTACCATAGTTTTCAGCTATATAGTCTTTTGCACTAAATACAAAATAAGATGAAAGATTAAATGAATCTGTCCTATGATATGTAATCAAACCATTTTCATATAAGTTTTGAGCTAATCTCATTGTCATTTTAGATGTAAAACCATATCTGTAAAAAGCATCTTGTTGAAGTAATGAGGTTGTGTGTGGCGGAGGAGGATATTTAGTATTTATTGTCTCCTTAATTTTAAAAACATGGTATTTGTCTGTTTTTAAGTCTTTTTTAATAAGATTTACATTCTTTTTATCAATACTTGTTTTAGTGTATGAATATTCACCATCAAATAAATTAACTTTAAATATGGTTTCATATTTTTTTCCGTCTTTTTCAATTAATTTTCCTTTTATTTCATGCTTATTTTTAAAATCTCCATATATTTGATAGTAAAATTCTTTTTTAAATTTTTTAATTTCTTTTTCTCTTTCTACAATAAGACGAAGTGCTACAGTTTGAACTCTTCCAGCAGAAAGCCAATTCTTACCCATTTTTTTCCACAATAGAGGAGAAAGCTCATATCCAACTACTCTATCAAGAATTCTTCTTGCTTGTTGAGCCTTTATTAAATCACTTCTTAACTCTTCAGGTTTTTTTAATGCATTTTTTAAAGCTTTAGCTGTAATTTCATGAAATATAATTCTTTTAAGATTCTTTTTGTTTTTAATACTAAAGTTTGGCCATTTTTCATTAATAAATCCTAAAACATATGCTGCGTGATATGCAATTGATTCTCCTTCTCTGTCAAGATCAGTTGCCAATATTATTTCTTTATTTTTTGTCCCTAATTCTTTAAGTTGTTTTACAATCTTTTGTTTTCCTTTAATAATGCTATATTTTGGCTTAAATTCATTTTTAAAATCTATAGATATTTTTGATTTAGGAAGATCTCTAAAATGTCCCATTGTTGCATAAACAAAGTGTTTTTTACTATCCAATATTCTATTGAAAGTTCTAGCTTTAGTTGGTGACTCTACAATAATTAATGCCATATTTTACTAATATATCATAAATAAATATAAATCTAATTTGTCTTAAACGTGTCGTATTTTTCTTTTTTTAATCAGTTTGGAATCAATAACAGAGCGTCTTAATACTGAACTAGCATTAATTCTTTCATTATTATCTTTTGATTCTGATAATATTTTTTTTGCATTTTCTATTGCCTGTTCTGTAAGCTTATTATCGATTTCATCCTGACCATAGGCTCTTGATACTAAAATACGAAGATCTCTTCCATTTGTTTCAACATATCCACCTCCAATTGATAAATAATCTTCTTCGTTTTTTTTTCTTATTGTCACAATTCCTTCAATAAGAAGAGAAAATAAATTTGTGTGGTGAGGTAAAATTGTAATTTCGCCTTCAAATGATGGTACTGTAACACTTTTAACATCTTCCTCCATTACAATTTTTTGTGGTGTAATTATTTTTAATTTAAGCATAGTTTTATTAAAAATATAAGATATTATTTAACATCATCTATTGTGCCTTTCATAAAGAATGCAGCTTCAGGTAACTTATCATGCTTTCCTTCAAGAATTTCTTTAAAGCCTTTTATATTTTCGCTTATTGGAACATATCTACCAGATCTTCCTGTAAACTGTTCTGCAACATTCATAGGTTGAGTTAGAAATCTTTGAATTTTTCTTGCTCGTAGTACTACATTTTTATCTTCTTCTGAAAGCTCTTCCATACCTAATATTGCAATAATATCCTGAAGATCTTTATACCTTTGTAAAGTCTTTAATACCTCTCTTGCTGTATTATAATGTTCAACACCTACTACATCAGGATCTAATGCTTGAGATGAAGAAATAAGAGGGTCTATTGCAGGATATAGTCCCTGTTCTGCTAAAGATCTTTCAAGAGCTAAAGATGCATCAAGATGTGAAAATGTAGCAACAGGTGCTGGATCAGTATAGTCATCGGCAGGAACATAAACTGCTTGAATTGATGTAATAGAACCGTTTTTATTGGATGTAATTCTCTCCTGTAGTGCTGCCATTTCTGAAGCTAATGTTGGCTGATATCCTACAGCAGAAGGAATTCTTCCAAGTAGCGCTGATACTTCTGAGCCAGCTTGAGCAAATCTAAATATATTATCTATAAAAAGAAGAACATCCATATTCTTTTTATCTCTAAAGTACTCTGCCATTGTAACTCCAGTTAAAGCTACTCGAAGACGATTTCCTGGAGGTTCATTCATTTGGCCAAATACAAGTGCAGTTTTATCAAGAACTTTTGTTTCTTTCATTTCATTCCACATATCATTTCCTTCTCTTGATCTTTCTCCAACACCGGCAAATACCGATACGCCTTTATGTTCTTTTGCCAAGTTGTGTATCATTTCTTGAATTACAATTGTTTTACCTGTACCTGCTCCTCCAAATATTGCAACTTTCCCACCTTTAATAAATGGTGCAATAAGATCAATAACTTTGATTCCTGTTTCAAATATTTCCTGCTTTGGAGATTGGTCAATAAGTTTTGGAGCTGGATTATGTATTGATGATTGGAGTTTTGTTTTTACAGGCCCTTTTTTATCAATAGGATCTCCAGTAACATTAAGTATTCTTCCAAGTGTTTCTTTACCAACGGGAACAGTAATGGGATTTCCGGTATTAAAAACTTTTGTTCCACGCCTTAATCCAAAAACTGTACCCATAGCAACAGCTCTTACTAATCCTTTATCCAATATTGCCTCTACTTCCAAAATTATTTTTCCCAACCCTTTTTCTTTAATTAAAAGGGCTTCATAAACATTTGGAGTTTTATCTTCGGGAAATTGTATATCTATAACAACTCCTCTAATTGATATTATTTTTCCTTCTGTCATAATAATTATTTAACAAATAACAACACTTAAGACTCCTCTATTACAGATTCTTTAGCTGTAATCATATCCAAAAGCTCATAAGTTATCTTTTGCTGTCTTAGCTTATTTCTTAATAAGGTTAAATTGTATACAACATCATTTGCATTTTCTGTGGCATCTTTCATGGCTATCATTCTTGATGAGTGCTCTCCAGCTTCACTTTGTATTATGGCGTCTCTAATTCTTTCTTCTACATAGTTTTTTAGTAATGGGTCAAGTATTTTTCTTGGACTTGGTTCAATAGTATACTCACTTGTTTCTTCTTTTTCTTTTATTTCTCTATCTTTTTCTACTTCTTCTTTAAACTCAAGACATACTGGAATAAGCTGTTCTTTAATAGATTCAACTTTTAATGTTGAAATAAAAGAGTTAAATATTTGTGAAACACTTTTATATTTATTTGTAAAATAATTTGTTAAAGCAAGATTAAATATTGCAGATACATCTGTAGCTAAATTTGATTGTGTAAAATCAGCAATAATATTACCTCCCATTCTAGATATTATCTCTCCTCCTTTTTTTCCAACAATAATAAAGTCATCAACATCAATATTGCATTTCTTAATTAAAAATTTTATGAGATTAAAGTTAAAGGGCCCACATAAGCCTTTATTAGAAGTTATTACTATGTTTAATGTTTTTTGTACATCTTCAGGTGGATTCTGCAGTAATACTGAATAAGAAATATCAGTTTTTAAAATAACATTTTGAATTATTTTTTTTAATTCGTGTTGATATGGTTCCCCTTCTATTGCTTTTTTTTGAGACTTTTTCATTTTTACAGCGGATACCATTTGCATGGCTTTTGTAATTTTTCTAACATTACTTACAGATTTAATTTTTGTTTTTACAGTACGTATATTCATTTATTATCCTCAACAAACTTTTTGATTTGTTCTTCAAGTTTTTTATCTAATGCTTTTTTAACATTAATCTCATCTAATATTTTTTTACCTTTAGTTCTAAATTGATCTAATAGCCTTCTTTCAAATGTTTCAACATCACCAGTTGCAATGTCATCCAAGTATCCATTAGAAGCTGCCCATAATATTACAACTTCTTCAGCTAAAGTAAATAATTCATTTTTATTTTGTTTTAATATTTGAGTTATTTTAGCACCGCGATTTAATATTTTTTTGGTATTTTCATCTAAATCTGATTGAAATTGAGAAAAAGCAGCAAGTTCTCTATATTGAGTTAAGTCTAGTTTTAGTCTACCTGCAACCTGCTTAATTGCTTTTGTTTGAGCGTCTCCTCCAACTCTAGATACTGAAAGACCTACATTAAGTGCAGGTCTAATTCCAGCATTAAAAAGATCGGTTTCTAAAAATATTTGTCCATCTGTAATTGAAATAACATTTGTTGGAATATATGAAGATACATCTCCGTCAAGCGTTTCAATAATTGGCAAAGCTGTTATTGATCCTCCACCGTTTGCTTTATTTAATCTACATGCACGCTCCAACAATCTAGAATGAAGATAAAATACATCTCCAGGATATGCTTCTCTTCCAGATGGTCTACGCAAGATAAGAGATATTTCTCTATACGCCCAAGAATGTTTTGTCAAATCATCATAAACGATTAATACATCTTTCCCTTTATCCATAAAATATTCTCCAATTGCAGATGCAGAATATGGAGCAAGATATTGTAAGGCTACTGACTCTGAAGAGCTTGCACTTACAATTATTGTATAGTCTAGTGCTTTGTGTTTTTTCAAAAGCTCTAAAGTACTTGCAATTTTAGCGTTTCTTTGACCAATTGCGCAATATATACAAATAACTTGCTTATTTTTCTGATTTAAAATTGTATCAATTGCAAGTGTTGTTTTACCTGTTGTTCTATCTCCTATAATTAATTCTCTTTGTCCTCTGCCAATTGGAATAAGAGCATCAATTACTTTTATTCCAGTTTGAATAGGTACATTAACAGATTGTCTTTCAACTACGCCTGGAGCAATTTTTTCAAGAGGATAATATTTATCTGTTTTTAGCTTTGAAAATCCGTCTAATGGGACGCCAAGTGGATCAATAACTCTTCCTATTATGCTGTCACATACTGGTACAGAAAGAGTAATTCCCATTGCTTTGGCTGTATCACCTGCTTTTATTCCGATATAATCTCCAAGAACTATTGATCCAACCTGATCTTCAATCATGTCAATAACATAACCAACAACATTATTGCTAAATTGAATTAATTCCCCATATGAAACATTATCTAAGCCCGACAATATTACAACTCCGTCTTTTACTTCGGAAACTATACCAATTTCTTTACTTTTCTCGACTTTACTAGGCTTTTTTAATTCTTTTTCTATTTGTTTAAGATAACTATCAAGTAATTTCATAGAGAGATTGTTTTAAATTTTGCAATTCATTTAATAAAGTCATATCAATAACACTTGAGCCTATTTGAATTTTTAAACCAGCTACAATATTTGGATCTATAATAACTTCTATATTTGAATTTTTAAGCGTAGGATATTTTTTAAATAAAAAATCCATATCTTCTTTACTTAAATCATATGCGCTAGTTATTATTACTCTTTCTTTTTCATGCTTAATACTATCTAATAGCTTTTTTCTAAGCTCTTCTTTTACGTATGGCTTTAATTTCATAATTTGCTTATTGTATTTTATAACTTTATGAATAACCTGATTATTCTATTTATGACTTTGTAAATATTTTTTCTCTTGATTTGCTTAGTATATCTTTTGTAATTTTTCTTTTTTGATTAATATCTAATGAGCTTTTTAATACTTTTTCAAGTAATAACACGCTTAAATCAACTGTTTTCTTTTTTATATTAACTTCAAGTGTTTTTCTTTCATGCTCAATTTGTTCTTTTGCTTTTTTTCTAATGTCTTGAGCATCATCTTTAGCGTCTTGTATTATTTGGTTTTTTACAATTCCGCCTTGTTTTTTGGCTTCTTGCACAGCTTCATTCTCTCTTTTTCTAATAGTTTCTTTTACTTGTATTTCTTGTATTTGAAGCTCTTCCTCTGACTTTTTTAAATCATTAGTAATTCTTTCTTTTTCTAATTCTTCATGTTTTTGCTTATCCACAAATCTAGTAAATGGTTTTGCAATAAACTTTTTAATGATTATAAAAAATATTACAAAGTTTACAATTTGCGCAAGAAGCAATTTTGGATCAATTCCTAAATTTTCCATATTAATCTAAATTTATGTAAATTTCAAAATCAAGGCAATTACTAATGCGTAAATAGCAACAGCTTCAGCAAAAGCTATGGCTAAAATTGCCATTGTTCTAACAGAACTTTCTGCTTCAGGATTTCTTCCTAAAGCCTCAACAGCCTTGCTTCCAATAAGGCCAATAGCAATGGCTGGACCTAATGCTCCTATTGCCATTGTCAATGCAATGGATAGGTATTTTATTGCATCTGCAGACATAAATATATTCACCCCCTTAATTTGTATTTAAATATTAACTTTGATTTATTATACATTTTAATGATGTTTTTGCGTTGCTAATTGAAAAAAAACTGCAGTTAACATTGAAAACACTAATGCCTGGATAAATCCCACAAATATTTCTAAAAAGAAAAAGGGCACAGGAACTATTACTGGTATTAAAAATGCAATTATGACAAGCAATACTTCTCCAGCAAATATATTCCCAAAAAGCCTAAATGCAAAGGATATTACTTTTGAAAATTCTGATATTATTTCAAGAATTCCAGTAAAAAAATTAATTGGATTTGAAAAATTAAAGAACTTCTTTAAATATACAAACAATCCTAAATTTAATATTCCATAGTATTGAACCAAAACCATGGCTACTAATGCTAATCCTATTGTTGTATTTAAATCTGCATTATTTGCTCTAAAAAGAGGAATAAGCAAAGGATCATGTTTCCCTTCACTTACAGCTTGTTCATGAATTATTTCACTTTCTGCAATATGAATAACGGAGGCCTTTTCTTGAGGCTTGATTAATATGCTTCCTACACCAGGCATTAGACCAAACCAGTTTTGAAGAAGGATATAAAAGAAAAATGAAAATAAAACTGGAAAAAAAACATTTATTTTACTTCCTATAATTGATTTAAATAAATTATATATAGCATTAATAAAAAAATGAAGAATATAAAAAAAACCACTCTTTTTTTGAGCGGTTAGTTGCTTGTTATAATAAACAACAATAAAAAAAGTAATAATGATTACAATAAGGGATGTTATATATGAGTTTGTAATAGGAAAACCAAATATATTAAATATTGTTTCTGCTTTTATGCTTATATGCGGCATTATTTTTTTACTGCAATTTTATACATATTAAACAAACTTCCAAAAGCTCCTAGAAAAATAAAAATAAGTGTAAATAATGGTTCCTTACCAGTCCATTTATCTATCATAATTCCTAGAAATAAAAATATTAGTATTGGCGTTACTAAATTTATTCCAATTGAACAATATTTTAAATAATTACCCTTAAGTTTTTTTTTCTTAATCTCATTCTCAGAAGTTTCTTGTATATTTCCTTGATTATCTATCTTTAAGAAATGTTTTTTCACAGGAACTTTATTCTAACAGTATTTTATTCTTAAGTCAAATTTTACAAGCTTACTATTAACTAATTTACAATAACTTCAAATTCAAATGGCTCAATAACTTTCAAAGTGCTTGTTTTGTCAACTATTTGAGAACCTTCATTATCAAGCTTATCAATTATATTAAATACACCACTACCTTTTGTTAAAGCTGTAAAAGTAATAGCTGCAATATCTTTATTGTCAAATACAATATCATCTTTACTAGATAATGACTTTACACCTGTTAAGGCTATTCTGTTTTCACGCTCATTATTATAAATCTTAAAGTCTGAAATTAAAGATTGAGTACTTACTATTTTAAATAATGTCTTATCATATTTAATTAAGACGTCATATGCTACAACATCAGAGCCTTTTGAGTCACAAGACAATACTAAAACAATATTACTGCCTACATTAACAGTGTTTACTCCATTTTTAGATCTAAGTTTAGAAGTAGCTTCATATAATTTAGGTTTAACAGTCTCTGAAATAGTAGGAACATACTTTGTAGCTAATGGTAATTCTTCTTTATCTAAGGGCTTTTTATTAAAAACAAGTAAAAATACTAATCCTACAAATAATAGTAAAAAAACAGATATACCAATTAAAAATGGTGTTTTGTCTTTTTTTTGATTAGTTTGTGCTAAATTATCTGTCTGATAATTTTGCTGTTCTGTATTTATTTGTGCCATATCATCCATAGTTTTTATAATTTAATTAATAATACTTTTAATTATTCTTCATCATACTTTACTCCTAATGCTTGGATAAGCAGGGAATAATCTTGAGAATCACACACTCCATCTAAATTTATATCACATATTGTGTCACCTGTTTTTCCCAAGTTATTTCTTAAATATGATATGTCATAAGAATCTACAATTCCATTTTGTTCAGGAAGGTCTCCTGAAAGTAAATATATTTCTGAAAAATCAAGATCATTTTCTTCAGGTAAAGAAACCAAAGGAACAGACTCTCCAATTTTGCAGTAATAACTACCAACAGCTCCCAAGTCCTTAGGATTATCTTCACATATCTTTTTTTGAATATGTCTTGGTCCTTTAATATACACTTTAAAATTCCCAGAAGTTACATCTAAAAACGTAACACTACCATGCCAAATTCCAACTTCATTATCGTCAACTGTAAATGCTCCTGTTTGAGAAGGAATAACTGTACCAGATTCTTCTCCTTCTTTAACCAACCTTACTGCAACATTCATTGAATTTAAGTTCTCCATGGGTTTTCTTTGTATGCCCTGAAATTTAAGAGATAGATTAAGCTTAATACCAGTACTTATTGATTCTGAAGCAATTTCATATGTTCCTGACTTACAAGGAATTGGATTTAATTCATATTCAACAATACTGTCACTTTCTTCATGTGTTGATGTAATTACACTTGCATCTTCATCAATTATTATTTTTCCACTATCTCCTATTTCTCCATATATTTCAACAGGAATTAATACCATTTTTGCTCTTTCGGAATCATCATCTTCAGCAAGAGCACTGTTTACATATACTACATTTGTAATATCAGACTTTAATATCTTTACAAAATTCTCACTTATGTTACCGTCACTACTTTGAGAATCTGATTTATAAAACTTTGCAGCACCAACTCTTAAGATATCTATATCTCCTTCTGCAAGCAATTTAATGTCAATAGCATCAATTTTTCCTTCTTCAGGAATCAACGAATCAGGCATTAAAATTATTGATACAAAATTAGTTTCCCCAGAATTAGGACTAAACGTTACATTAACTTTTGGAGTATCCGCTTTTGATTTAATAATATATTTATTTACATAATTTGATAAGAAGAACAATAATATAAGTCCTATGATTACAAAAAATAATAATTTAGTATTTTTTATTAAATTCTTATTCATATTTTTATTAAGTTGTACTGTTTATATTTAAAAAACTATTTAACCAAATTGTATAATCTAAAATTGTAACATTACTATCTCCATTAATATCTGCGGAACAATCTTCAAC
>CAZHJA010000007.1:0-15069 GCA_964532865.1 uncultured Gammaproteobacteria bacterium | reverse complement strand
AATCTAAAATTGTAACATTACTATCTCCATTAATATCTGCGGAACAATCTTCAACGTCGCCACATAAATCTAATATATCATTTCCCTGTAATGCAGATAATATTATTTCATAATCTTTAATATCAATTACATCATCACAATTTGCATCCCCTTGGGCTTTTTTTGGACAAGAGGGAGATTCTGTATTTGTTGGAGATGTGGTTGCTGTTGGTCCAGATATAATAGTACATATTCCATCGACATTTTCGCATGATGCTCCAATAGGAGGCTGAACAGCAAAACACTCTAGATCTGGGTTATTGTTAACACAATTTTCACCACACCATACACACTCTAATTCTGTTGAAGTTGGTTCTGCCGGCATTGGAATGTTAGTTATATTTTCGCTAATTGCATCTGAAAAACTTTGTCGATATGCATTAACAATTACAGTAATTGTTTTATCTGATCTCGGAAAATCAAATAAAACACATTCTTCTATTGTTTCTTTACAAATTTGCCATGTATCATTATATTCGTTCCAAGATTCACAGTCATTTTGACCTTCATAATTTGCCGCACCAATACCATCTCTTGCTCTAACCATATATCTTGTTTCATCTGAATATAATTCTGTATCATCTGCATGTTCCCAACAAACTTCTATTGTAAGAAAATCTTGATCCGGTATATAATCAACTTCATATCGAAGTTCAGTTGGAGGATCAGGCTTAGTAGATGTTGGTGGTGTCTCTGTTGGTGTTGGCGTTGGTGTATTTGTTGGAGTAGGAATAGGGGTAGAAGTAGGAATTGCAGTGGTCTTTGCATGAATAGTCCCATCAGCTGCAAAAATAGTGGTATTAACAATACATCTCCTTGTACTCCAATTAGGAGTTAATCTTGTTTTAATTTCATTACAAGCGGCCCAATCAGGTGTACCACCTGGAGCAAGACCATGATTCCAATCACAACCTCCTTCAAAAATACAAGTACTTCCACTACTTCTTCTGAAAATTACACAGCCCCAAGGAGCAACATTTATCGAAACTTGATTACAAGTTGTCCCTGTTGGAGGATAAATATCAAAAACACTACCTCCAAAAGTCTGGGCTTTAAAACTATAATATGGACGGCCACTAGCATCACATAGCCAAGGTCTAGTATTTTCATTATCATTATTGACTAGAACATATATCGTTTCATTAATTATTGGTGAGGAAGAATAACATTGATTTGGATCAATAGCATAATATCCTGCATCCCCATAAATATATATATTAGCCTCAGTTGCAGGATCAGGACGGGAATTATCTCCGGCAGGAGGAGTTATATTCTCAGGTCCTATTTCAGGAGGAATATTACCCTGTTTTTGTCTTTCCCATTCCGTTTGTTCTGGAGACACACCTGCTTTAGTGCTTAATTTTACGCTCTTTTGTTTATCCTTAACCAAATTAGTACCAATTAAAGTAGCAGCTCCAAGAAATACAATAACTCCCAAAATAACTATTGTTCCAATAGCTCCTTGATTAAAAGATTTCCCTTTTTTCATTATTATTTATAATAATGACATAATTTATATTAAAAATCAAGTTAAACTATTGTTCTTTTACTTTTTCTAAAGATACACCATTTTCCATTAAAACATTTAGTTTTCCATCTCTTTCTGTTATTTTACCTTTAAATAATATTGCTTTATTTATTGCTAATATATCTTTTAATTTTTCAAAAAGCCTAGGAAAAACAACAACTTCAATACTTCCAGTTTCATCAAAAACTGTAATAAATGCCATATCGGCATTGTTTTTCTTTGTTTTTATAACTTTCTTTGCGCTGATTATTCCAGCTAAAACCTCTTGTTTATTAGCATCATCTAAAGTAATTTCATCAATTTTCTTTTTTACTTTACTATCAATTATTTTCTTATATCTTGAAAGAGGATTTTTTGTAATAAGAAAACCAATAACAGACCTTTCCATTAAAGAAGCTTCATCTTCGCTTACTTCTTTTAATACTTCAAATTTATCTTTCAGTTGCTTTTTTGATGTATTGTCTGAAAATAAGTTGAATTGACCTTTTTCCTTATCTATTTTTAAATCAGCAATTTCTTTAACAATTTTTGAATAATATAAAAGGAGGGTTGCTTTATTTGCTACTTTCGAAAACGCTCCACATTTAATTAAACTCTCAACTGTTCTTTTATTTACTTTTCTCAAATCAACTCTAAATAGAAAATCTCTAAAGCTTGCGAATTTAGATTCTTTTCTTGCATTTATAATTGATTCAATAGCAGCGCCACCTACATTTTTTATTGCTGAAAGACCAAACCTAATAGACCCATTTTCAATATTAAAATCATAATCTGATTTATTAATATCAGGAGGAAGAACTGCAATTTCCATTCTTCTGCATTCTTCTATAGATTGAGCCATTTTAATTTCACGCTGAGCTCCAGCTACCCCTTGAAGCTCTGCAGTAAGAAGAGCCGTCATAAACTCAACAGGATAATTTGCCTTCATATATGCAGTCCAATAAGCTATAAGACCGTAGGATGCAGCATGAGCTTTATTAAATCCATAAGCGGCAAACTTCTCCATAAACCCATATGTTTTATTAATAACGCTTCTTGAATATCCTTTTTTTAAACATCCTTCAATAAATTTCTTTTTACTTTCAATCATAAGAGACTTTTTCTTTTTTCCCATAGCCATACGAAGTAAATCTGCTTCGCTCATTGAAAACCCTGCAAGTTTTTGAGCAATTTCCATAACTTGCTCTTGATAAACTAAAACACCATATGTTTCTTCTAATATATGTCTTAAATTCGGATGAACATACTTTATTGTTTTTTGATCTTTTTTACCTTTAATAAAATCGGGAATAAGATCCATAGGGCCAGGTCTAAATAATGCAACCATAGCAGCTATATCAGTCATTTTAGTTGGCTTAAGATCTTTTGCCAACCTTCTCATTCCTGGAGATTCTAGTTGAAATACACCAATAGTTTCACCTCTTGCAATAAGTTCATAAGTTTTTTTATTATCAAGCGGAAGACTTTGCATTTTTATAGTCTTATTACATGTCTTTTTAACAAAATCTATAGCTTCCTGTAGAATTGATAAATTCCTAAGACCTAAAAAATCTACCTTAAGAAGTCCTATTGCTTTATTGTCCTGTACTGCATTTAAATCAAGACAATACATATCATATTGTGTAATTATTTTTCCATCTTTAGATTCTCTTTGAAGAGGTACATAATCTGTTAATTTTTTATCTGCAATAACAACTCCAGCAGCATGAACTGATGAATGTCTTGGAAGCTTTTCTACTTTTTTTGCAATATCAACAACCTGTTTTACTGACTTTTCTGTTTTATATGCATTTTTTAAAAGAATTGATTCATTTAAAGCCATATCCAGTGTCATACCAAAGCCTTGTCTTCCTATAGGTATCATTTTCGCAATTCTGTCTCCTTGAGAATAAGACATTCCTAATGCTCTTGCTACATCTCTAACAGACATTCTTGCCTCCATCTTTCCAAATGTAATTATTTGTGCAACTTTATCTTCACCATACTTTTTCGTTACATATTTTAATACCTCTTCGCGTCTTACATCAGAAAAGTCTATATCAATATCAGGAGGAGTAGGTCTTTCAGCATTTAAAAATCTTCCAAAGGGAATATTATAATCTAAAGGATTAATGTCAGTAATTCCCAAAATATACGCAATAAGCGAACCTGCAACAGATCCTCTTCCAGGTCCAACACCCCCTCCTGTTCTTTTAGCCCAATTGACAAAATCTTGTACAATAAGAAAATATGTGGAATAACCTTTAGAAATAATTATATCTAACTCATGTTTTATTCTTTTTTCAACAACATTCTTATCATATTTCTCTACTCTCTTTTTTCTTTCCTTTACAAGAAAGCGTAGATATTCACTTTCAGATTTTCCCTTTGGAGGATCAAAAGAAGGCATTATCCATTTACCATAAGGCAATTCCAAATTACATTTATCAGCAATCTTTTCGGTATTTTTAATAGCTTCAGGTAAATCAATAAATGCCTCCTTCATTTCACTTTCACTTTTAAAATAAAAGTCAGGAATATCTAGCATGCTTAATGTTCGATCCTTTTCTAAAATTGTCCTTTGTGTTTGTATGCAAAGAAGAATTTCTTGAGCGTAAGCATCGCTTTTATTAATATAATGAACGTCATTTGTTGCAACTAATGGAACCCCATAGTTTTTAGATAACTCAATTAGCTTTTTATTAACACTTTCTTGTTTTTCAAGTTTTCCATTTCTTTGAATCTCAAGATAAAAATCATCTTTAAATATATCTAAATACTTTTCTAATGTCTTTTCAGCCTGTTTTTGCTGATTCTCAAGTAAAAGACTTGGAATTTCTCCTTTTAAACACGCAGAAAGAGCTATGATTCCCTTTTTATATTTTTTAAGTAAATCAAAATCTACTCTTGGTCTGTAATAAAATCCTTCAAGATATGAACTTGTGACAATTTTAAGAAGATTTTTGTATCCTTCAAGATTTTTTGCAAGAAGAACAAGATGATATTGATCTTTATATGGTCCCTGAGGTCTGTCAAACCTAGAGTTTTTAGCCTTATACGTTTCAACACCAATAATTGGCTTTATACCTATTTCTTTTGCTTTAATGTAAAACTTGAATGCTCCGTATAATGCACCATGATCAGTTATTGCCAATGATTTCATTTTCATTTCTTTGGCTTTTTTTAAAACATCATCAATACGGCACATTCCATCTAAAAGAGAATATTCTGTATGCACATGCAAGTGTGTAAAAGACATAAAAATATATTTTATTAAAGTTTAACCTAATTCTTTTTTTAATTCGCTTAAAACAACTTTAGCTTCAGCTTTTCCTTTTATATTTTTCATAACCTGTCCTACCAAAAACATAATAGCATTTTGTTTTCCTTTTTTATAATCAAAAACAACTTTTTCGTTATTTTTAATAACATCTTTTATTACATTATTTAAAAGATTAATATCAGTTTCTTTTGGAGATAGCAACTTAATTGCCCTATTAGTAAATTCTTCCAATGAAAGGCTTATTGGAATCTTCTTGTTGATAATAAAATTTGCTATAGATTGTTCAATGTTTTGAGTTTTTTTATCATTAGTAAGACTTTTAATAACTTTTTCTAATGCTCGTTCAAAATAATCAGACATTATTTTATTTCTTGTTAATATATATGCGTCAGTATATTTAATTTTAAAATCTTTTATATATCTTTCAATTCTTTTGTTTGGAAGCTCAGGAATATCTGAAAATATACTATTTAAATAATCTTTGCTAAATACCATTGGAGGAATATCTGGTTCTGGAAAATATCTGTAATCATGAGCTTGTTCTTTTATTCTTTGGGTATATGTTTTTTGTAATTTTTCATCAAATCCTCTTGTTTCTTGTTTAGGAGTTATTCCTTTTTTTAACAACTCAATCTGCCTTTTTATTTCATAATCTATGGCTTTTTTTACAAACTTGAATGAATTTATATTTTTAATTTCCACTTTATAATCAGCCATTTTGCCGTTCTTTTTCTTTATACTAATATTTGGTTCAAGTCTCATACTTCCCTTTTCCATATCAGCGTCAGACACATTCAAATACCTGATTGTTGTTTGAAGATCTTCAAGAAATATTTTTACATCATCTGAATTACTAAAATCAGGTTCAGTAACTATTTCAACCAAAGGAACTCCAGATCTGTTAAAATCAATTAAAGTTTTATTTCCAGTGTGTATTAATTTGCCTGTATCTTCCTCCATATGCACTCTTGTAATTCTTATTTGTTTATCTTTTCCTATATATACTTTTCCATTTACTGAAATTGGTTCATCATATTGGCTTATTTGATATCCTTTTGGAAGATCTGGGTAAAAGTAATGTTTTCTATCAAATTTGGAAGTTTTGTTTATTTTACAATTTAAAGCCCTTGCTATTTTAATTAAATATTCAATTGCCTTTTTATTTGGTACAGGTAATGCACCAGGTAATCCTAGACACACTGGACAAACATGACTATTTGGTTCCTTTCCAAAATAATCAGAACTACATTGACAAAACATCTTAGATTTTGTAGAAAGCTCTATATGTATTTCCAATCCTATTACAGGTTCAAAATTATTCATATTTTTTTATTCCCTTTTTAATAACTCCAAAAAAGTCAGTTTCCTTTTCAAACATATATGCTAAATTCAAAATACTTTGTTCATCATATGATTTTCCTATAATCTGAAGCCCTATTGGAAGCCCTTTAGAATCTAATCCAACTGGAATATTTATTGCAGGAATTCCAGCAACAGAAGCAGGTTCATTTAATATATCCATAATCTCTCCAAAAAAAGGATATTTTTTAAACTCTCCAAGCTTTAATGCGGTTGTTGGTGTAGTTGGACTAATAATTAAATCAACTTCACTAAATGCTTTTTTAAAATCCTCAATTATTAAAGTCCTTGCTTTTTGTGCCTTTTTGTAATATGCATCATAATATCCGTAGGACAATGTATATGAGCCAAGCATTATTCTTCTTTTTGCCTCATCATCAAAATATGTTCTATTGTTCCCATATCTTACACCATCATATCTGGCCAAATTTGAAGACACTTCAGCACGCTGTAGTATTGTATATATAGAAACTGCAAGTTTTGGTGAAATAAGCTTGATTTTTTTAATCTTATGTCCTTGTTTCTCAAATATCTTTAAAGCATTTATTATTTTTTCCTTTACTTCATTATCAACATCTTTAAAATATTCATCAGAAATACCAATTACATATTTTTTCTTACTGTTTAAATTACTATAATAATCAGGAACCTTTTCATATGAAGTAGTTGCATCATATTTATCTTTACCTGCAATTATTTTTAATAAATATGCAGAATCTTCTACTGACATAGTTAAAGTTCCTGGACAATCAAAAGATGACCCCATTGCAATAACACCGTATCTTGATACTCTACCATATGAAGGTTTCAAACCTATAACTCCACACCATGAGGAAGGGTTTCTAATAGATCCCCCAGTATCTGATCCTATAGTAGCTGGAACAATATATGAAGAAACTGCAGCTGCAGAACCTCCAGATGAGCCTCCTGGGACTCGTTTCATGTCCCATGGATTTTTAGTTGAACCATAATCTGATGTTTCAGTTGATGAACCATGTGCCCATGCATCCATATTTGTTTTTCCAATTACAATACCTCCATTATCTTTTAATCTCCTTGTCACAGTTGATTCATAATATGAATAATGATTATCTAAAACAAGTGATGCTGCTGTTGTTTTTTCTTTTTGAGAAGATAGTGTACAAAAATTATCTTTTACACCAAGAGGTATGCCTAATAAAGCATTATCAATACTTTTTGTTATATCAGGTTTATTTTTAAAAGAAAGAAAGGCATTTAACTTAGGATTATATTTCTTTATTCTTTTTAAAAAATAGTCATATACTTCACTACTTGATATTTTTTTAGATGAAATTAGATTTTTAATATCCAAAAGTGACTTACCTATTAAATTCATATGTTTGTTATAATAATTGCTATTACAAAACTCTCTTTACTGTAAAATATCCTTTTAAAACGTTTTTTAAAGATCTTTTATTTTCATCTCCATCTTCAAAGAAAACATTTTGAAGATCTAATACATTACTTGTAGGATCAACGCCTTTAGTTTCTAATTTATTTATATTTTCTATATATTCAAGAGTGTCAGTTAACTGACTTTGATATTTAGTAATTTCTTCTTTAGAAAGAACAATATTTGAGAGATTTGCTAGATGAATTATCTCTTCTTTTGAAAGTATTGTATTATTATTTTTTATCTTTTTCATGTATATGTTTATTAATTATTATTATATATTGAATTTTTAAAAAAAGTATTGTATTGATATGATTTCTATTTTAAGAAAAGTAAATTTACCAATTAATTAAATAATTATTTAAAAACTTTTTATGGAAAGATTTAAACCTTATGACAGTGAAGAAATAGCAAGATTATTAAAACTAATTGAACCTGATTTAGATGGAAAAGAAAGGAGATATGATGTAAGTTACAATTGTCCAGTTTGTAATCCTAATGGAATTACTACTGGCCTTGTACATTTATCTTTAAATGGAAAAGATGGATTTCCGGATAAAATGTGCAGTAAACACGAAAATATAGTTACTAAAATTACTGAAGTAAGAGTACTAGATAGATTTAATGGTTAAAATTCATTTTTTTAATAAACAATAACCAAAGGAGTCTGTTCATTTGTTTGTCCCATAGGATTATCTGAAAATATTCTCTCGACTCTTTTATTTTCAATATTTGTTGAATTACCAAGAACATCTTGTCCCAAGTCATTTGCATCCATAATTACAACTCCTAAAAAACCATTATTTACACTTTTTTCTTTTTTTATCATTTTGTGTATTTTCACTGCTTGCTTTTGAGGCTCTTTTGGCGCAAGCTTTGCTGATACATTAGAAGGGTATACCGAGTATTCAGTAGGTCCATCAATAGAAGCTGCTTTTCTTCCTGTAATATTATAAAATACGCCTTTTATACCAAAAGGCTTTGTAATTAAAGATAGAATAGAAGCAAATAATATTTTTGTTATCCCAACTTCTTGAATTGCAAGCTGCATAGTCCAAGGACTTCCCAAGCCTATTCCATATGGAGTTTTTTTAACATGCTTTGACAAAAAGTTTGCCCAAAAACCTGTTTTAATATCCCAAATAAAATATGATCTTCCTTGTGAAATTGCAATAATCTTTTCAGAAACACAAATAAACCACTTTTTATTTTTAATCTTATGCTTAATTTTTAATTCAGTAATGCTTTTTTTTACATATTCTGTAATTATTTTTGAATAATTATCTCCTTTTTTAAATAACTTTGTTCTTATTGGATATCTTAAATATGTTTTTTTATTTACTTTAATATTAATGTTCTTATCCGGATTTGCATTGTACTTTTCTACTTTTTTTATCCTATCTTTTTCTCTAATATCTTTTGAGTCAAAAAATATTCTAAGCCATAATTCTAAATTAAGCATTCTCCAAAAAACCATAGTGTCATCATTTTTTCCTTCAATATATTTTTGAAATGCATTTAATACTTTGTTTTGATTAAAATATTTTCTTGAAGCAAATGATTTGCTTGCAAAAATAGTGTAAATTCTATTTTTCATTCTTAAAAACCATTCATCTTCAGGTGTAGTAAAGCCAATTTTATTTCTTCTTTTGGTTATTGTTTTAGGTAAAATATTCTCTGTTGCTTTGCGAAGAATATATTTATTCCATCCATTATTTATTATTGCCTTGTCTGACAAACTAAATATATATTTTAATAAATTAAAATCTAAAAAAGGCACTCTTCCTTCAATAGAAAATCTCATAGAATTTCTATCCTCATATCTCAAAAGTGACTGTAAGCTATTTTCAAAAATATCTTCAATTAATCTTTTTTTTAAGTTATTATTATTTGGTGAAAACTTCTCATCTTTATATTTTTTTATATATTCTTCGTTTAGAAAAGATACGGGATTAAGTTTATTTTTAATTTTAAAAATTAATTTAAATTTGTTTATAAAAAAAGGCCAAAACACATCTAAAGACAATACAACTTCTTTTATTAAAGTTAAATATTGTTTTTGCTTAAAAAGTTGATTTATATATACAAAATAATAAGGTAAATATCCTGCCATTTCCTCATCTGCACCTTGACCATCTAAAAGTACTTTTACATATTTTGAAGCTTCTTGCATTACTTTATACTGAGCATAAGGTCCTGTACTTATTGTTGGTTCTTCCTGAGTTTTTATAAAATCCTCAATTTCCGAAAAAAATTCTTCAGGCTTTGGGTAAATTTTAATTGACTTAATATCTTTAGCTTTTCGTAAAACTTCATTTATGTATTTTTCTTCATCATTTATTGAACCTGGAAAAACAGCAGAAAAAGTTTTCTGTTTCCGGCCTAAAGACATAGCCTCTTTATCTTTTTCTTTTAAAAGCATATTTGAAATTAAAACAACGGAAGATGAGTCTATTCCACCAGAAAGACAAGTTCCAACAGGAGCTTCAGATATTAATCTATATTGTACTGCCTTAATTAATTTATCTTTAAATTCTTTGATTCTTTTGGGGCTTAAACGTAAATTTGTTTTATCTTTTAGCAAATCATCTTTTAATGATGAATAATTTTTGAAAGTTTGTTTATTATTTTCAATAATTAACATCTGTCCTGGAAGTAGTTTATATATACCTTTGAAAAAAGTTTCCTTATTATCATCATGAACTCTGTATTTTAAATATCTATAAATTATTTTGTCATTTGGAGCTTTGTTAATTAATCCACTATTTAAAATAGGTTTAATTTCAGAAGAAAAAATAAGATTGTTATTATTTAGAAAAGAATAATATAATGGCTTTATTCCAAAATGATCTCTTGCAAGAATAAGTCTTTTCTTGTTTTTGTTATATAGTGCAATACTAAACATTCCATTTAATTTATCAAAGGATTTATCTTGCCACTCTTCATAACCATGTACAATAACTTCTGTATCAGAATTTGTTAAGAATATATGACCTTTTTTTTCAAGTTCTTTTCTTAACTCTCTAAAGTTATATATTTCTCCGTTAAAAACAATAACAATTGATTTATCTTCATTGTAAATAGGCTGATTTCCGTGCTTTACATCAATAATTGCCAAACGTCTATTAATAAAAGAGATATTATTATCAATATAATATCCTTTTCCATCAGGACCTCTGTGAAAAAGCATGTCTGACATTGAATCTATTAAGTCTTTATTATTAAAGCCATAAAAGCCTGCTATACCACACATATTAAAATTTCTTTGAATTGTATATAGTAATATGTAATTATAACATTACATTGATCTTAGTATTCTTATTCTTTCATCTATAGGAGGATGTGTTTGAAAAAGCGAGGTGAACCAATTTCCCATTCCCTTTCTTTTCTTAAAAGGATTTGTAATAAAAAGATGCGCAGTAGATGAAGTTGCATGTCTCATTTGTTGAGGATCAGATGATATTTTTTCCAATGCCCTTGCAAGACCTTCAGGATATCTTGTTAATAATGCTGCGCTTGCATCAGCCATATATTCTCTTTGACGGGAAAGCGAAAGCTGAATAAGAGTAGCAACTAAAGGAGCAATTATTAACATAACCAAAAACAACACAATTGCTATCAAGCTTTTGTTTTTTCTATCACCTCCCCAAAATATTGACCGCAGTACCCAATCTGAAATAAGAGCTATGCTCCCAACAAGCACTGCTAAAACAGAAGCCAGAAGAATATCATAATTTTTAATGTGTGATAATTCATGAGCCATTACTCCTTCAAGTTCAGTTCGATCTAACTTGCTTAAAAGGCCAGATGTCGCACAAATAATTGCATGTTTAGGATTTCTTCCTGTTGCAAATGCATTAGGAGCCATATCTTTAATTACGTACAGTTTTGGCATAGGCAATCCTGCTGCCATAGATAAATTTTCAACTGTAGTATAGAAATTAAAATATTCTTGTTTTTTTGCTTGTTTAGCACGAACTGTAAAAAGAACAATTTTATCTGAATAAAAATAGCTAGCAAATGCAGAACATAAAGAAAATGTAATTCCAATAGCAAAATAAATTATGGGAGATTCAAAATATTTCCCTATTATAAAGAAGAACGCAGAAATAAATAGAATAAATAAGAAAAAAATAATAAATGTCCTAGTTTTATTATTAGATATCTGCTTATATAATGTCATATGAATCTTATTCTAATCACATATTAATATAATATGCTTATTTAAATAAAAAAGGATTATTTAAAATATTTTTGGTATTATTTAATCAAATTTAACCTCAACCTTTTTTCTATCTTCATCTTTAGCTTTAAAAAACTCAAATCTTGTAAACCCAAACATATTGGCAAAAATATTTGTAGGAAATACTTGAATTTTTGTATTAAAGTCTAAAACATTACTGTTATAAAACTGCCTTGAATAGGCAACTTTATCTTCTGTATCCTCAAGTTGTCTTTGAAGATCCTGAAAGTTAGTATTGGCTTTTAAATTTGGATAAGCTTCAGCTACTGCAAATAATGATTTTAATGCTGATGTTAATTGATTATTGGCCTCAGCTTTTTTCTCTAATGTTTTTGCAGACATTAAAGAACTTCTTGCTTTTGTTACGTTTTCAAAAACAGATTTTTCATGCTTGGCATAACCTTTTACTGTTGAAACTAAATTTGGTATAAGATCAGCACGTCTTTTAAGCTGAACATCAATTCCTGACAAAGCCTCCTTTATTCTTGTTCTTAAAACAATTAAAGCATTATATGTTCCAATAAGAAAAAATACAATTAGAGCTAAAACTCCTCCTCCTATAAGTAACGGATTCATATTATTTTTTCACCTCCTTTAATTTAATAAATAGAAACAATTATTAATTATATATCACTTTTATAAAATAATTACAGTTGTTTTAATATTTACTATTATAAAGACATTTGTGCTTGAAAATCTAAATATATCTGATATATTGATTAAAGAATAAGGGATCATAGCTCAACTCGGCTAGAGCGCTTCCCTGTCACGGAAGAGGTTGCGGGTTCAAATCCCGTTGGTCCCGCAGATATTATAAATCTCCACTTTAAAAATATGAAAAAAGCTCGAATGAGTAAAGGAAACGATGTAGATTATAAAAAGCTTGTAGTTAAAACTATAAAAAACAACTACTCAAGCTTTTTCATAGGACTTATTATTTTTACTAGCTTTTTAGTCTTTAGTATTAGTACTATTGCAAATAACAGTTTATTAACAGCTAACAATAATACAAATAAACAAGATGTGGTAGATACTACACCTCAGATAACATATATTGTTAAACCCGGAGATGATTTTTCGATAATTTCAGAAAAAATGTATGGTGCAACAAAGTATGCAAATAATATTATCCAGGCAAATAAAATACAAGATCCAAATATTATTTATGAAGGCCAAAAACTTATAATCCCAAAAATATCTCAAAAACCAAAAGGCCAAATATCATCAATATCTACCAAAAAAGTAATTCACACTACAGATACTTATACTGTAAAAAAAGGAGACTTCCTATGGAAAATTGCTGAAGAATGCTATGGAGATGGAAATATGATGAGAAACATTATTAAAGCAAACAACTTAACAAATATTGAAAATATTGAAATTGGAAAGGTACTGAAAATTCCTAGAAATTAAATTATTTCTTCTTTTTAACCTAAGCATTTTGGTATACTTATCATATATAAATCATATATAAAAAGAATGCGGGATTAGTATAGTGGCAATATGCTACCTTCCCAAGGTAGAGATACCAGTTCGATTCTGGTATCCCGCTCAGCCACTCTAGCTCAATGGAAGAGCAGCGGTTTCGTAAATCGTTGACGGAAGTTCGATTCTTCCGAGTGGCTCAAAAAACTATGCCTAGACTTGATCAACATAGAAAAAAACAATTCACAAGCAGAATCTTTATTGTAGCTATTCTTTTTATTATAATTATTGCCTTTATATTCTTTGTTGGAATTAAACTTCTTTTAAACGCTTCTGTATTTATTTCAAACTTAACTCAAAAAGATGTAAATAATGAAGAACAAAAACAAGAGGATTTTTATGGAACAATTAAAATAGATTCTATTCCTATTGCAACTAACAGCGCTGAAATTGAAATTGAAGGAACTGCATTAAACTTTGATATTTTAAAGATTTATCTCAATAATAGTAAAGTAAAAGAAGCAGACGCCTCTTCTGAAAGCTTCTCTTTAACAATTAAGAACTTACAAGATGGGGAAAACGAAATATATATAATTGCTGAAGAAGAAAAAAATAATGAAAAAAAGAGTTCAAAAACATATATTGTAATTTATAAAGAAAGTAAACCTAAGCTTGAAATTAATGAACCAGAAAATGATTCTAAAACATCAAAAAATGAAATAAATGTAATAGGCGAGACTGAAAAAGAAACTGAGGTTCGCATAAATGGTTTTCCTGTTGTTGTTGACGCCGATCTTACTTTTGAAAAATCAATTAAATTAAATGAAGGTGAAAACACAATTCAAGTAGAGGCTAAAGATATTGCTGGAAATATTGAAAAAAAAGAAATCAAAATAATTTACGAGAAAGACTAATAAAAATAAATGAGGTAAATAAAACAAAAGGATGAAGTAAAACATTATCACTTAATGAAAGTAATCCAAGAAATATTATTAAATATCCTGAAAAATAGGAAAAATTAAGTATGTTTCCTAAAATCATTAAAAAGAATACTAGTCCAATAAGTCCCCCACTAACTAAAATAATTAAATAACTTGAATGAAAGGATGATGCAGAATGTGAAGCAATATCAGTATTTTTTAACATATTATTTTTTGCTTTAACAGCACGTATTCTATTATAACCATACCCAAATAAGGGTTTTTTTTTCCAAAGTACTAAAGCATTATTATAATCTCTATAGCGTGACTCTATACTAAATGTTCTTTTCAAATTAACACCCTCTCCAAATGGCTTTGGAATAATTATTACTGCAATCATAAAACATGCAGCAAAAGCAAATAAATTTAGATATTTTTTTTCTTTAAGAAAATATAATAAGGCTATAAACAATATTGAAATATATAATGTTCTTGAATAAGTTAATAGAATAAAAATAAAATACGTGGCAATTAAAAAATATCTTAAATACTTGTTTTTAATAACTTTATTTTTACTTATCAAAAGAAACAACAATACAATTCCAAAAAAAGCAGAAGAAATATAAGTATCAAAAAATAATCCAAATAATCTATATAGGTGAGGATCCCATCCTAAATAATATAGATTTCTTAAATCAGGATAAAAAAACTATTGAACTATGCATAAGAAAAGAACTGAAAAAAGTAAGATATATACACTTTTTATCAAAACAATTTTAAACTTTTTATTTTTTATTAAATAAAAATACATATAGATAAAAAATAGCGCATACATAATAAGACGGAGGAAATATAAAAGAGCTAAAAAGTTATCAAAAA
>CAZHJA010000006.1:0-26222 GCA_964532865.1 uncultured Gammaproteobacteria bacterium | reverse complement strand
CTTTTCTATTAATGTTTGCTCTTTTTTTTCCTTAAGATCTATTTTATATTTCATTTATTTTTTACTAATTTTGCTACACGAGATTTTAGTCTTTTTGCTTTATTTTTATGTATTATTCCTTTTTTTGCTGTTTTATCAATCATTGAAAATGTCAGGTTTACAGATTTTTTATCTCCCGTTCTTTTTTTGAGTTTTTTTATTTGCTTTTTATAGCCTTTTTCATATTTAATATTTCTTGCTGTTTTCTTTTTGTCCTTACGTAATTTCTTTTTTGCTGATTTAATAATAGGCATAAATTGATGCACCCCCTCTTATTTAAATAATATTTGTGCTTTTATAAAAAGCATTAACTAACTCTCCTTAATAATTAAAGAGTTTTTAACATATTTTAAGATTCATAGTGTAAATTCATCTTCGAAAATCTTTTCTCCGTAATCTCCTGTAAACTTTATTGAAACTATAATTGATCCAACTACTGTATGATACATGCATCTACCTGACGAACATGTTCCAAGGATTAGATCTTTTTCATAACTTTTTTTGTATATATCAAGCTCTACTTCACCAATTACACCCTGAATCCCTTTGTCTTGAGTATCATATTCTAAAGAATATTCTAAAGATTCTGTTCCTTTAGGTATTCCATTTATTGTTAAAGTAACTTCTTGTCCTTTAATTTTATATGCCAGCTTAACAATTACAGAGCTATCAACAGTTGGAATAACTGCTTCTGTGGGAAATGCTCCTTTCTTTTGACTTTCTTCTGTTTTACTAGATCTAAAAAAAACAAAGTAGGAAATAACAAGTAAAACAATTAATACCGCAATCCCAATACATATATATATTTTTTTCTTTTTATTTTCATCATCAGTATTTTGTTCCATATATTTTTAATAATTTTTAATACAAAATTTATATTAATTTTTCTTTTAAATACGATTTAATCTTTGATACGGATACTCTCTCCTGCTTCATAGTATCTCTATCCCGAATTGTTATAGTATCATTTTTCAGTGTATCATAATCTACAGTAATACAATGTGGGGTTCCAATTTCATCTTGCCTACGATACATTTTTCCAATATTTCCAATAGAATCAAATTCGCAAACAAAATCTTTTTTTAAAGTTAAATAAATATCTTTTGCATAATTAATTAATTTTTCATCTTTTTGCATTGGAAAAACTGCAGCTTTTATTGGAGCTATACGAGGAGCAAATTTTAAATATATTCTTTTTTTATTCTTTACATTTTCTTCTCTATACGAATCAAAAAGCATAATACCAACCATTCTAGATAAACCAAATGTCGGCTCAACTACATGAGGAATAAATTTCTCTTTTGTTTGAGGATCAATATACTGCAAGTCTTCTCCAGAATATTTACTATGATTTTTTAAATCAAAATCTGTTCTGTATGCTAATGCACACATCTCTTTCCATCCAAACGGATATTTGTATTCAATATCCATTGTTTTGGCAGAATAATGAGAACGTTCAAATTCCTCATGTTTTCTCCATCTTAAATTTTTTTCATTTAATCCAAGACCTAAAATAAATTTCCACATGTCCTTTTGCCAATATTCATATACTTTTTTCCATTGGGAAGGATGAATAAAATATTCAAGTTCCATCAAATCAAATTCAAGCGTTCTATGAACAAACTGCCCCATGGTGATTTCATTTCTAAATGCCTTTCCCTGCTGGGCAATACCAAATGGTACCTTTACTCTCATAGTATCTAGTATATTCTTGAAATTCAAAAAAAGACCTTGTGCGATTTCACCCCTAAGATAAGCCTTTGATTTTTTCTCTTCAACTATTCCCAAACTTGTTTCAAAAAGAAGATTAAATTTTCTTACATCAGTCCAGTTAAATTTACCGCATTTTGGGCATTTTATTTTATGCTTTTTAATTATTTCTGTTAATTTTTCAAGTGAAAGACCTTCAACTTTAATATCTTTAACATTATCTTCAATTAAATGATCAGCGCGCATCCTATTTTTGCAGCTTTTACAATCTATTAAAGCATCTGTAAAACCAGCAATGTGTCCTGAAGCTTCCCATACTTTGGAATTTAGAAAAATACTGGCGTTAATTCCAACAATATCGTCTCTATCAAGAACATAATGTTTCCACCAGATATCTCTTAAATTATTCTTAAGAAGTGTCCCATAATGGCCAAAATCCCATGTATTTGCCAAGCCTCCATAAATCTCTGATGAAGGATATACAAACCCTCGTCTTTTTGAAAGTGATACAATTTCATCCATAAGTATAATTATATAATAAGGATTGGAATTTTTTCATTAATAATGTCTTCAATAGAAGAAATTAAATCTTGAAACGCAAGTTTTTTCTCTCCATATCCAAGAATGCTCATTAATTTGTTTAAATAATCAAATAGTAGTTTATGGATATTGTTTTTATTACTAGATAAATCAACAAGGTACTTCTTTGAAAGAATAAAAACCTGTTCTTCTTTTTGATTTTCAGGCAATAGCCTTTCAAGAACAAAAAAATAATAATACATTGCATTAAGCTTTGCTTCTTTGTCTTTTATTTTAGAAAAGGCTGAAATTAAGGTTGTTTCGTCAAGAAAATACCTATATTCTTTATAGCTTATAATTGCTTCAATTAAATTTCCAGTTTGTATATGAGGAGATCGCCTACTTGTAATTTTTTTAATTCCTTTTGCAAATACATGAATCTTGCCAAATTCCCAAGTAAACAAAGTAAGCAAAATATCTTTGTTTAATAATATTTTCTTTTGCAAAACAATGCATAAGCTCTTTTTTTTTCTTGCCATATATGGCTTACTTTATATCTACTTCCTTATCAACATTAAATATTTCATCTTTTAATAAAGTTTTGCCGTCAACACCTACTGTAAGCTTTTGATCCTCTATTCCTGGCTGCTTTTGTATAAAAAGCTTATAATCTTCTTTTTTAATTGAACTTGGCAATGTATAGTTAATAACTATCTTAGATTTTCCTTGTGGAACAACTGTTAAAAATCCTTCAAATACAGTTTTTCCAAGCTCATCATAAGTACGAGTCTTTTTTGTTGATCCTTTAAAGTCTATAAGCTTTGATCCTTTTGGAACATAAAGTCTAACCCAGTTTCTTAAAGTTGCATTTAAACAAAGTCCTCCACTTTCTAAACCGCAGTCAGAATGTGGAAATGGGTTTTTGTATTCAACAATAACTTCTCGTGTAATTTTTCCTCCACTTGTTTTTGTTTCTGATGTTATTGTTTCATTAACAAACATATTTGACTTTGCTCCCGCAAAATTCACATTGTTTATATGCAGGTAATCTCCTTCATAAGGCTTAATCGTTCCTCCAAAGCCTAAGCTTACAGTTGATTTTTCAAGTTTTGGATCTACAAAATAAAGCAAGATATGCTTTTCTTGAAGATTTTTATACATTTGTTGAGCAAATGTTCCCCAATACTTTGAAGGAGAAAATCCTATTGCTTTATAAAACAAAGAATACATAAGATCTCCAAGAATTCCTTTTCTATTCTCTCTTATATACGGCACTGGCCTGTCAATCATATCAAAAAGCTTGTATAATACTTGAGGACAGTCACATCTTTCATCAATTTCAGCAGAAAACATAACGCCGCCTGCTTCTGTGTCTCCAAAAATAGTTAACATATCAATCAAAACCCTAGAGTCAACTAAAACAACTCCATCATAATCTTGTTCTCCACCACTTCTTTTATATAAGTCTGTAAAATCACCATTAATAAATGTAGGAACATCAGGAGATAAATTGCTGTCGCGGATATAAAATTGTGATACTCCTTTATGATACATAAGAATTTCTTTTGGAGCAGGAGGATGTACTGCTATTGAATTATCAAGAGAATAAATATCTTCAGAACGCTGAATTGTTATTTTTCCCTCATTTATTCTAAAAATTGCATATGAAGTAAGAAACCCTCCGGTTGCTCTTCTTTCTTTATCGTTCTGGAATAATATCAAATATACTTTTTCTCCATCAGCGCCAAATATCTCTGGTAAATTCTTAAGAAGAGGTTTTGCATCAACAAACAATGATGCCATTCCAACAAATTGTTCTTTCCCATTTTTAATTTGTTCTCTTACAACCATCTTTCCAATCTTTTTTGGATATCTATCTGGATTAATTGTATTAATAAGCTTTTCTGCTTTTTCAATTTCATCTGAAACAACATCAATCTTACCCATTACTTTATCTAAGGTTAAAATTGCTGTTTGAAGCCTATCTTCTGAAGACTTTTCAACAAATGACACTTCTCCTTTTTTAAAACCTATTAAGTCCGCATATGGAGCAATGGCTTTTACAGATTCCTCCACTGCATTTATAATATGTTCTCCTGCTTGAATTCCATTTTTTGCATCTCTTACATATGGAATAAATGAAGCCCAATAAAGTGATTTTGACTCCTTTTGAAAATCATCATATTCAGAAGAAAGCTTATTTACTTTTTTGGTTAAAAGATCAATGTCGTTTTTTGAAAATGCTTGCTTTAACTCTTTGGCTGAAGCCATAACAATTGCTCCCTTTGCTTTAATTTTCATTACAGGCTGAATAATTAAAAAGTATCCAACAGTACCAAAAACTATTAATAATCCTAAAAGAATTACTAATATCTTTTTTTTCTTGTTAGTTTTAAATTCTTTCATATATATTTTTTAATTAATAATTACACAGCCCCTTTACCATTAATCATAACAAATGGTGTCTTAATAATTATACCAAAATCTTTCTTTAAAGATAATGAGCCAACATATTTTGCATCAATAGTAACTCTTTTATCAAAGTTAATCTCAGATCTTCCAGAAACCTGCCATAATCCTGTAATTCCAGGTTTAACTGAAAGAACTTTTTTAACAAGTCCCTTTGTAACGGGAAACTTTTTTTGTTGATTATGAAGTTCATCTGGATAATATGCTCTTGGTCCCACTAAACTCATTTGACCCCTTAATACATTAACAAGCTGAGGAATTTCATCAATTGAATGTTTACGAATAAATTTTCCTACACATGTAACTCTTGGGTCCTTTTTTAATTTATAGTTTTCTTTCTTATACTGTTCAAACAGCTTTTTGAATTTAGGATTTGTTCGAAGTTGAAAGTGGGCGTTTAAAATCATTGAGCGAAACTTAAGCATTTTAAATGTTTTCCCATTTTCTCCAACTCTCTCTGGAACATCTGCAAGTATTGGACCCTTTGAGTCCAGCTTTATAATTATTGCTGTAAATACTATTAATGGAGAAAACAATGCTAAAAGTATAAAGGCTCCAATTAAATCAATAATCCTTTTAATAAAATTAGAATATACATCTTTAAAAAAAAAGCTTTTTGTCATGTTAACTTTTCATTTTCAGTTCCCTGAAAATTCTCTACTAAAGTTTTAATTTTTGAAACTGATTTCTTTTTGGAAATTAATAAAACATCAGAAGTATTTACAACCATTAAATCATCCAAATCAATCCCAACAACTAATTTTTTAGCCTCATAATTATATATCAATGAATCCCGTACATCTTTTAGGGTTACATTACCCTTTATTACATTCTCATCTGGAGATTGCTCTAATGCTTCTTTTACCGCCTCCCATGTTCCAATGTCACTCCATCCAATATCTTCAACAATAACCAAAGCATCTTTTTTATTCAAATTCTCAAGTATTGCATTGTCAAAGCTAATACTTTTAACATCTGCATAATATTTATTTAAATACTTTTTATAATCTTCCTTTCCATACCTAGATAATATTTTATTTGTATTATTATAAATATCAGGAGAAAAGCATTTAAATGCATTATAGATAAACCCTGCAGATGTTACAAAATATCCTAAATTCCATGCATATTTTCCTGATTTTAAGAAATTATTTGCAGTTTTTCCATCAGGCCTGTATTTAAACCCTTCAAATGCATAAAGACTAACCCCATTAATAGATTGTCTTTTTTTGCCTAAATGAATATATCCTAAATTAACACTTGCATATCTGGGTTTATGCGCAATAAATACAATTTTATTTGGATTTTTTTTAATATATTCATTTGCAGATTTAAGAACTTTTTTAAAAGCAGCAACACGCTTAACTAAATGATCGCTCCATAAAATTGCAACTGGCTCATTTGGATTAATATTGTTAAATATTCCCATAGCTAGTGCAATTGCTGGCCCAACGTCTTTTTTCTCAGGTTCAAAAATAAAATTGTCTTTAGGAATTTTATTAAGTTGTTTTGTAATAGTCTTTTTATATGCAATATTTGTTGAAATATATATGTCCTTATATGCAAAATCAGGAATCAATCGCTCTATGGAAAGTTCAAGAGTAGATTTGTTTCCAATTATTTTCTCAAATTGTTTAGGCGACTTTTTTCTAGAAAGAGGCCAAAGTCTTGTACCAGTTCCTCCTGCAAATATTATTGCCTTCATAGGTTTAACATTTAATTATATTATCTATTTTTATATCTTAAACAACTTTCAATCGCTGTTTTAAATTCTTTTTCAAACCTGTCTCTTTTAAACCTTGCTAAATTCTTATCTACAAAATCTTTCATATTGGTTCTAATATTGTATGAAATTCTATCAAATCTTTCAATAGCATCCAATAGACAACCTGCTTCTTGTCTTTCAAAAAATATTCCTGTTTTTTTATCAACTATACTTTCTTTTGCTCCTCCTTTAATGTATGAAATTACAGGACAGTTAAAATACTGCGCCTCTAAAGCAACATATCCAAAATCCTCCTTTTGAGGCATAATAAGAGCGTGGGCTTTGCTGTAAAAAACCCCAAGTTCTTTATCTGTTACTGAATCAATAAGCTTAATGTTTTTGCCTGCCAGTCTTTTAAATTCACGATATTTACTACCCTTTCCAATAATTATCAAATTAGACTTAATGTTTTTATTAAATACTTTTATTGCCAAATCAACTTTTTTGTAACTTTCCAATCTGCTTACAATTAAGTAATACTTTTTGCTTAAATCAATATTAAATTTATCTTTCATATAATTTGTATCATGAAGATTTAATTTTATCTTTTCCCAATAAGAAATATCAAAAGGAGGATAAACTACATTTGAGTTTCTTTTATAATGCTTAATACATCTTTGTTTAACCTCTTTAGAAATTGAAAAAATATAATCAGGTCTTTGAGCTGTTATCTTGTCCCATTTTTTTAAATAATTAATATAGGAAGAAAATAAAAGCTTATTAAAATTAGAAATATAATCTTTACTATTAACCCACAAAAATCTAGTTGGAGTAAGTAAATATAATATATGAACAGTTTCTGGTCTTGTAACTACTGACTTTGCAAATGAAGAGCTTACTGAAATTACTAAATCATAATTATTAAAATTAAAAGTCTCAAATGCATATGTGTAAAATGGAAAAGACAATATCCTGTTTTTTTTTACAAAATCAGGTAATTTCTGAATAAAGGAAGTTGTAATTTTAATTCCTTTTGCCCATTTTGCTTTTTTTAAATCAGTATATGAAGTATAAAAACAAGCATGCGGAAACATCTCATGCAACATTAATAATATTCTTTCTACACCTCCCCATTTATCAATCCAGTCATAAACTATTGCAATTTTCTTATTTCTTTCGATACTCATTAATTTAATTAAATATATTGTTAATTTTCAAATATTAGATTCATATATCTTGTAAGTTTCTTCTGCCATGTTTTTAAAAGAATATCTTTTGATTATTTTTGAATAATCTGCAGAAAGTTTATCTTTAACAGCATAATTTATCTTTTCATAAATATCAGAAACATCATATGGATTAAATGATACATATTGATTTTCCAATACTTCTTTAAAAACGTCAATGTTTGATGCAACTACTGGAAGATTAAAATGCATTGCTTCAATAATAGGAAGCCCAAATCCTTCAGATAATGAAGGATGAATTAAAAACAATGCGTTATTATAAAAAAATACTAAGTCTGAAAGCTTTGCATTATGATACATTAAAATTCTATTTTCCTGATGTAGTTTTTTAATTAATAAAAATACTTTTTTGGAAAAATAATCATCAGGACCTACAAGAATAAGCTGAACATCTTTCTTTACTTTACTAAATGCACAAATTAGCCTTTCTACATTTTTATGAGGATAGTAGTTGCCTATATAAATTATAAAATCCTTTTTGAATTTTCTTTTAAGCTCATTATTTTGCTTCTTACCAATTAATTGTTGATTTATCCCCTCATAAATAGGCACTATTTTATTTTCATATTCTTTTCCATAATAATCTATTAATTGCTTTTTTACTGTTTTTGAAGGCGTAATGATATTTTTTGCTTTTTTTATCTGTGAATTAAAAACTGTTTTTAAAAAAGCATGCTTGATTTCATATACTATTATATTCTTTGTAGAAGCTCTTCCTGTTTTAAAAAGCAAAGGCGTAATATCATGAATAGTTGATACAAATGGCTTGGGATATAATATGGGATAACTAAAATACGTAAAATGAACAAGATCTAAATTGTGTTTTTTTAAAATATCACAAAAGGATAATTGTTCTTTAAAACTATGCCAACGAAAATCTGCCTGTTTTTTAATAAAATTTTTTGCTGCAAAGTCTATTTTTGAAAAATCTTCCTTTATTAAATAAACAAAAACTTCCCAATCTAAAGGAATAATCTTATGCAAATTAAAAAGTAAATTTTGAAGATATGTTCCAACACCTGTTTGAAAATATAGTCGTCCATCTATTCCAATTCTTTTCATAGCTTGCTTTTTAAATCAATAAAAAAGTAAATTGCTTTGTTAATAATCTCAATATTAAATCTTTCATAATGTTTTCTATAAAATCTCTTCATAGAATCATAAAAATATTTTTTTGTCTTTTGCATTATTTTTTTATTTTTCTTTTTTAATCCGCTGGCATATTTTAAGTGAAATACTTGAAAAATCGGATAATAAATTATTCTATATCCTCTTTTTTTCATTCTGTATGATAAATCCAAATCTTCTCCATACATAAAAAACTTATCATCAAAGCCCTTTAGATCTTTTACAATATCTTTTCTTGTAAAATAAAAGGCTCCAGAAGGAGAATCAATATCGTGAATTATTGACAAATCTTTATGCGTCATATGATAGCCTCCTACAACTTTGCCTAAAATCGGAAGCTTTCCAAATAAAAATTCTAGCTTTGAAAAATAACAAAATGAATTCCATATTGTAGGAAAGCCTCTGTGAGAAGCCGAATCAATACTACCGCTTGGCAATACTACTTTCACTGTTAAAGCTCCAACTTTTGAATTCTTATCAAGAAATTCAATAATATTTTCAAAATTAACATTACTTATTTCAACATCTGAATTTAAAAAAAGAATATATTTCCCAGTTGCTTTAGATAAGCCTTGATTATTTGCCTTTGGATATCCAATATTTTTTTTATTAAAAATTGTATGGGTTTGATAATTTAAGCCATTATTCTTTTTCCATTTATTAATCATTTCACAAGAACCATCAGTTGAAGCGTTATCAATAATAATTAACTCATATAAATTCTTTTGCTTATTTTTAATTATTGACTTATTTATAGAATCTAAACACTTTTTTGTAATTTCTTTTGTGTTATATGAAAGTATAATAACTGAAAGTTTTGACATATAAATTAAGTATATCAAGTAAGCTTAACGCTTTGGAGACTGTTTTGATCTTCTTGCCTTTCCGCCTGTTCCTACTTTCCTGCGCTCTTTTGCTCTTGGATCACGAGTAAGCAAACCATGTTTCTTTAAAATCTGATGATATTCTTCTCTATTAACCTTGTCTAAAGCTCGAGCCAATCCATGAATAATTGCTTCTAATTGGCCTGTCTTTCCTCCTCCTCTTACAAGAATTGACACAACAAAACGTTCTTCACTATTTGTTAGCTTTAGAGGAAAAAGATATTTTACTTTTTCTTGTGGTGATATAAAAATCTTGTCAATTGGTTTTTTATTAACATAAATATCTCCAGCCTTTCCTTTAATTGCAGTTACTGTAATGCTCTTGCTTTTTCCAACAATATATAGCCTTACTCTTGCAACAGATTTCTTTCTTCTTCCAACTGATTCATAATAAAGAATGTTTTTGCTTTTTTTTGGCATATTTATTGTTTATTAAACTTATCTTTATGTGGATGATTTTCATCTACAAATATAAATAATCTTGCAAGTCTTCTATCTCTGTGCTTGTTTTTAGGCAGCATTCCAGAAACAGCCTTTCTTACGACTTTTCGAGGATCCTTTTCCATCATTCTTTTGAAACTAGTTTTTTTTAATCCTCCAGGATATCCAGAATAATGCAAATATTCTTTGGTTTCTTCTTTTTTCCCAGTAAGCTTAATTTTTGCTGCATTTACAACAACAACATTATCACCCATATCAAGATACGAAACATAATTTTGTTTATGTTTTCCTTGCAAGTAATAAGATATTTCAGGAGTTACTCGTCCTAATGGCTCTTTTGAAATATCTACTAACTTCCACTTTCTTTCTACTTCTTTTTTTTTAACTGATTTTGTTGATTTTGTTATTGTTACCATATTATTTTTTCTCTTTTTCTGCCTTAATTTTATTATCTGCAGATTTGTCTTTTTTAATATCTTGACTCTTTTTTGTCTTTTTCTTTTTTTCTTGATTTAAAACAATTCTATCTACCCATTCAACTCTTGCCATTTCTGCCCCATCTGAATCACGCGTACCTAATTTTATGATTCTTGTGTATCCTCCTACTCTTGTTTTTACAATCGGAGCAATTTGATCAAATAGCACTGTAACAAGACTTTTTTGAGTCAAATGACTTAAAAGATAATTTTTATTGCTTTGAGTTTTTTTCTTTGATTTGCTTACAACTCTATCAATCCCTGATTTAATTGCTTTTGCTTTTTTTTGCGTTGTAGTAATTTTTCCCTGAGTTAAAAAATTGCTTAATAATTTCTTTAAAAGCATTTCATTTGCATCTTTTCCTTTTCTAAATTTCATCTTTTTTATTCTATGCCTCATAATATTTTCTATCTCCTTTAATTAGTCTCTAACGAAACCCCCATGTTTTTCAATTCTTCATTTATAAGCTCAATTGATTTTTTTCCAACTCCTTTCATTACTTTCAATTTGTCTTTACCCACTTTAACTAAATCTGCAACTGTTTCAATCTTTTCTCTTAATAAGGCATTAATTACTCGCGATGGAAGATTAAGCTCATCAATAATTACTTCAAAGAGTTTCTGATCTATTAGCTCTTTTTGAGATTTTTCATCGTCATCTTCAAGCTCTTGCTCTTTTTTATCTTTTCCTGATAACAAGTAAGCAAAGTAGTTTGAAAGTAATTCAGAAGATTTTTTCAAAGCCTCAGTAGGTTTAATACTGCCATCTGTCCAAACCTCGATAACAAGGCAATCCATATCAGTTTTCCTTCCAACCCTTGTTTCTTCTACATTAAAGTTTACTTTCTTCACAGGAGAAAAAAATGCATCAACCGCAATAAATCCAGTTTGCTTTTCTTCTCTTTCTTCAATAGCAGAAAATCCTAATCCAATTTCAACAATACCTTCAATTTCCAGTTTTGATCGTTGAGCAGTTACTTCACAAATATATAAATCTTTATTTATAATTTCAACATCTCCCTTAATATCTTTCCCATAAACTTTCCCTTCTTTCTTAACTGATAATTCAATTTTAAATGGTCCTTCACCACTTGCTTTAAATCTTAATTGTTTTAAATTTAAAATAATCTCAAGAACTGACTCTTTCACACCCTTAATTGTTGTAAATATGTGAGAAACTCCTTGAAGTTTTACATTTGTAATTGCTATTCCAGACAATGAAGACAGCAAAGTGCGCCTTAAAGCATGAGCAAGGCTTTGACCAAAACTCTGTGGTAATGGCTCAATTTTGTACTTGCCATAATCTGAATCTTCTTTAATAATTTCGGTATAAAAACTAGGTTTAAGCATAAGTATTTATATTTTTTAATTTTTAAATGTTATTTTGAATAATATTCAATTATTAATCTTAAATTAACTTGTTTATCAATTTCATCGCTTGTCGGCTCGCTTAAGAGCTTGCCAACAACAGCTTTTCTATCCAGCCATTCAGGCATAATCAAATCTTTATTTTCCAATGCTTTTTCAATATATGGAATTTTCAATACTTTTTTATCTGAAAAGCTAATTATATCATTAATCTTTACGCTATAGGAAGCAATGTCAACAACTTTATCATTTACTTTAATATTTCCATGATTTATAAGCTGCCTAGCTGATCCTCTTGTAGGAGTAAATCCCAATCTATATACTATAGTATCAAGTCTTTTTTCAAGAAACTGAGCTAAATAAAAGGCACTATTTCCTTTTTTCTTTCTTGAAATTCTATAATATTTCTTTAACTGCTTTTCTGTAACTCCAAACATATATTTAAGCTTTTGTTTTTCTCTTAATTGAAAAGAGTATTCTGAAGGCTTTCTTCTTTTTCTTTTCAAACCATGCTGCCCAGGAGGCACATTTAATTTTTTTAATAATCTTGCATGAGATTTTGAACCTGGAGTTTTAAGTCCCAAATCCATACCTTCTCTTCTTGCAATTCTATTTTTTGGACCAGTATATCTCATAAAAGTTTATTTACACTCTCCTTATCTTTGGAGGTCTTACTCCATTATGAGGAACAGGAGTAGTATCAATAATCCTATTAACTTCTAATTCTAAAGACTTAATTACACGTAAAACAGCCCCTCTCCCAGGACCAATTCCTTTAATATAAACATCTGCTTCTTTTAACCCATGTTCTCCAATTGCTTTCCTAATAACAGAGTCAGCTGTTGTTGTTGCTGCATAAGGAGTTGATTTTCTTGTTCCTGAAAAACCATACATTCCACATGATCCTGTAATAAAAGGCTTTCCACTTTCATCAGTTATTGTAATAAGAGTATTATTAAATGTTGCTTTAATATATATCTTACCTTTTTGTACTATTATTTTATTTTTTTTTCTTGCCATAGTTTATTTTTAACTTTTCTTACTTTTAACATTACCTTGTTCAAGCTTTGCCCATGCCTCTTTTTTGAAAGCTCCAACTGTTCTTCTTTTTCCACGCTTTGTACGTGCATTTGATCTTGTTCTTTGTCCTCTAGCTGGAAGTCCTTTTAAATGCCTTGTACCTTTATAACTTCCAATTTCTCTTAGTCTTTTTATATTATCTACAATATCTTCACGTAAATTCCCCTCAACTTTTAAATTTTTATCTACTGCATTTGTTAATTTTTTTAATTCTTCTTCTGTAAAATCCTTAACTTTTTTATGAGTATCAATATTTAAGCGTTTTAGAATTTCCTTTGAACGAGACCAACCAATACCATAAATATGAGTTAACTCATATTCAATCCTTTTGTTATCATCAAGAATAACTCCAAATAGTCTTGCCATAATAAAAATTAAATTTTAATTAACCTTGTCTTTGTTTATGCTTTTTATTTAAACAAGTAACATATAGTTTTCCTTTTCTTTTAACTATTTTACATTTAGGACAAATTTTCTTTATTGACGATCTAACTTTCATATTTATTTAATTCTATAAACAATTCTCCCTCTATTAAGATCATAGGGAGTAATCTCCATTCTTACCTTATCTCCAGGTAATATTTTAATATAGTTTTTTCGCATTTTTCCAGATAAATAACACAAGATTATTTTTTCAGAATCATTAAGTTTTATACGAAAAAGAGTGTTGGGAAGATTTTCAATTACTTCTCCCTCAATTAATGTTACATTATCTTTCATAAGGTATATATTTTATCAAAAAAATTCGTGTTTGTAAAAGAATTTTACAATTTTTATGAATTTTATGAATAATATACGCTACGATATACTGTTTCTAACTCATTATTAAAATCCTCTAAAGAATAGTTGTTTTTAATTAAAAAGTCTGAATATGAAATAGTTGGACCCATATGCGTACCAATAAGTTCATTAATATCTCTTGTTTCTCCATACAGTCCTTTTCTATATTTTCTTTTAGCTGATCTTTTATGTCTTATTTCTTTGCGTGCATATATGCCAAGAATATATGTTTTTACACTTTTAAAGTGTTCTTTTAAAAATAAATATTCTTCCCATGAGCGCATACCTTCAATAACTACAACAATATTATCCTTTAATGCTTTTATTATTTTCTCTTTTGACAAATATGCCATAGCTTCTTTTCCATACTTGTCGCGAAATTCTTTTCGCAGTTTTTTATGAACAGTCTCTATATGTTCAAGCTTATTCTTGTCTATATAATCATTTATGATATTTGAAAAAGATATTATTGGAAGATCTTTTTTCCTATAATAACCTGCTGCTTCTGTTTTTCCTGATCCAGGAAGTCCTACAATGGCAATAATTGATTTTTGCTTTTTCTTCCATGATTTTACTTGATTCTTAACTACCTGTTTTCCCAAAGACATAAGAATCTCTTTGTGAATATCTTTTATTGACTGCATACCATCAATTATGGTAAGTTTCTTTTGTCTTTCATAAAACTTAAGAACAGGATCTATGAATTTATGAAAAAGCTCAATTCTTTTTTTAAGAGCAGGCAGTGTTTCATCCTCTCTTAATTTGTCATTACGATGACAAATTCTCCATAATGCTTCTTTTTCAGGAATTTTTAGATAAATTACATTATCTACATTATTTTTGAATTGCTTAGCTTGCTCTATTGTTCTTGGAAAACCATCTAATATATATCCGAGTTTATAACCAGGTCTTGATAAATAATTATTTACAATACTAATTGTCTTTTTATCAGGAATCAATATCCCTGCATTAATTGTTTCTTTAATATAGCGGCCCAACGCAGTTTTCTCTTTAGCAATAATCCTAAAAATATGACCTGTTGAAAGATATGGAATATGCAGACTTTTAGAAAGCAAGTTTCCCTGCGTTGATTTTCCTGCTGCCTGTATGCCAATTAATACAATTTTCATAATACAAAATTTTTAGTCAATGTTTGAAGCTTAACACTTGTTTTACTCTACTTCAACTTTTTTTTCTCTTTGTGAATTGTACGCTTTTTACACTTATTACAGTATTTTTTTAATTTTAAAGCTTCTGTTGTATTTACTTTACTTTTTTCCGTAACATAATTCTGCTTATTACAGATAATGCAAACCAATCCTACTTGAGTTCGTGAACCTTTTTTTGCCATATGATGTAATTTTCCCTAATTATACAAATTTATCATAATTTTTCATAATTAATTGAGACTCTATTGTTTTAAATGTTTCAAGAACTACAGAAACTACAATTAAAATACCTGTTCCTCCAATTACTAAATTGGTAACTCCAGTTACAGTAGAAGCAATAGCAGGCAATATAGCAATTATTCCTAAAAATAAAGCTCCTACGCTTGTAATTCTATACAATATCTTTTCAAGATACTGTTTTGTTGCACCTCCAGGCCTAATCCCCGGAATAAATCCACCATGTTTTTGAATCTCTTCTGAAATCTTTTGAGGGCTAAATACTACTACAGTATAAAAATATGTAAATCCTATGACAAGTATAAAGTAAAAGAAGTTATAGAAAAAACCTGATGGAGCAAATAATTTAACAAGAAATTTTGCGATATTTGCAATAGTTGGATTATTAACATACATAAAAAAATTACCCAGTAATTGAGGAAAAAGCACAAATGAAACCGCAAATATTATTGGGATTACTCCAGCTTGATTTAGTTTTAAAGGAAGATAGTTTGTTGCTCCTTGATATACTCTATTTCCCCTTATGCGCTTTGCATAATATACTGGAATCTTTCTTACTGCTTGGTTTATAAAAACAATTGCTGCAATAACGGCAATAGCTAAAACAAGAAAAATAACAAGATTAAAAACCATATCAGGTGTAAAGGTTGTTAATGTTTTGGCTAAAACAGCAGGAGCTCTTCCAACTATTCCTGCAAAAATCAATATTGATATTCCGTTTCCAAGACCAAATTCAGATATTAACTCACCAAACCACATTAAAATAAATGTACCTGCAACCATTGTTACTACAAATGAAACAAATTCAATAGGAGAAAGATGTGTAATAATTTTTTGATTTTTTAATAAGGCAGAAATTCCTATAGTTTGCACTATTGTCAAGGGTACTGTTAAAAAACGTGTATATTGATTTATCTTATGTCTTCCATATTCTCCTTCTTTTGAAAGCCGTTCTAATTGAGGAACAACAGCTGTCATAAGTTGAATAATTATTGACGCGCTAATATACGGTCCCAAACCCAAGGCCATAACAGAGAAATTAATTAATGTTCCTCCTGAAAACATATCTAATAATGATAAAAACTGGCTTTGTGCAAAAAGAGCCTGCATCCTATTAAGATCAATTGCAGGAACTGGCAAAAAAGCAAAAACTCTAAATACAAAAAAAATAAACAATGTAAACAAAGCTTTTCTTTTTAGCTGAGGATCTTTAACAAGAAGCTTTATTTTACTTAATATATCTTTCATATAATTAGATTACTATGAACTTTTACTGATTTTGAATGTGGAATTTTAATAATTAATTTTTTTTCTAACTTACCCATATTTAATAATTTTACTCCATATAGATATACTTTTTTATCAACAATTCCTTTTTCTAATAAAGTCTCAGTTGTAACAGTTTCGCCATTATCATATATGTTTAAGTCTGAAAGAGTAATTATATATGGCTTTGGACTTACGGGCTTATTTTTTCCTTTTCCTCTTAATAGGGGATATTTTTTTGTTATTTTCCCTTGACCTCCCTCAAAATGCAAAGGAATATTTTCTCTTGCCTTTTGATGGCGGGTTGTACCTCTCCCTGACTTTGCTCCTTTTCTACTTCCTGTCCCTCTGCCTAATCTTTTATTTTTTCTACTAACTGTTTTTGATAAGTTAGAAAGTAAATTACTCATTTTTAGTCTTGACTTTTAACGTTTCTAATCCTTTTATTATTGCATAGCTATTTACAATTTTATTTCTTGAGCCAATAATTTTTCCTGAAGCGTTTTCTATACCTGCTAAATCTAAAATTGCTCTTGCAACGCTTCCAACAATTAAACCTGTTCCTTTTGGGGCAGGTTTTAATAAAATACGAGCTGCTTTATATTTTATTCTTATTTCATGCGGAATAGTATTGTTATATATAGGCACAGTTATCATATGCTTTTTTGCATATTTTATTGCTTTTTGTATTGCTGGAGGAACTTCAAGACCTCTTCCTAAACCTACTCCTACTTTTCCTTTTCTATCTCCAACAGCAACCAAAGCTGAAAATGTTACATAATTTCCTCCTGTTGTTTTTTTGGAAACTCTGCGAATATACATAACCTTTTCTTGAATTTCTTTTTCTGGCTCTTTGGGTTTTCCTTTATTTTGTTCTCTATTTTCTCTATTCATATTTTATTTATTTTAATAATTATATAATTATTCCTTCTTCTCTCAAGCCTTCAGCTAGTGCTGCAACTCTTCCATGATATGCATAACATCCACGGTCAAATACTGCTTTTTTTATCTTTTTCATATTCATCTTTTTTGCTAATTCAATACCTATCTGTTTTGCTTGCTCTATTTTTTTAATCTTATTATTTTCTTTTTTTTCAAGATTAAGACTACAATAAGAAACAAGTGTTTTTCTTTCTTCATCATCTATGGCCTGAGCATATATATATTTATTTGACCGAAATATAGATATTCTTGGTTTTTCTTTTGTTCCTATAATATTTAAACTTATTTTCTTTTTTCTTCGTATTTTTCTCTCTCTTTTTATTAATTTCATATTAAGATTCTCCTGTCTCACCTGCGGTTTTTGCTTTTTTACCCGGCTTAATTCTTAACTGCTCTCCCAGATAGCGAATTCCTTTTCCTTTATACACATCAGGTTTCTTAAGTATTCTTATCTGATACGCTATTTCTCCTACTAATTGCTTATCTATGCCTGAAATTATAACTTTTCTACTTCCCTCAACTTTAAATACTATATTTTCTTTCTTTTTAAAGACAATGTTGTGAGAATATCCTAATTTAAAAACAAGGTCTTCTTCTTGAGACTTAACATTAAAGCCTGTTCCTACTATTTCTAGTGTTTTTTCCCAAGGTTTTTCAACACCGCAAACAGCATTATATACAAGCTGTCTATATAATCCATGAAGGGATTTTGTTTTTTTTGTGATTTTTTTTGTTTTTAAAATCAATGTCTTTTCATTTTTTTCAATATTAATCTCTCTTGGTAAAACAATTTTTAATTCTCCTTTTAACCCTTTAATAATAACTGTCTTACCTTCAAGATTAACTACTACATTATCTGGAACTAATATTGATTTTTGTCCAATTCTTGACATAATTACCAAATATTAAATAATAATTCTCCCCCAACCATTTGTTTTCTTGCTTGCCTATTTGTTAATATTCCCTTTGATGTTGATAATATAGAAACTCCAAATCCTCCCATAACATTTTTAAGCTCACTATATGATACATATATTCGCTGTCCTGGCTTTGAAAAAAGCTTAATATCAGTAAGTACAGGAACCTCATCTTTATATAAAAGCTCAATAACTACATGTTTCTTATTGTTTTTCTCTTCAACCTTATAGCCTTTAATATATTTTAAAGCTAACAACTTTTTTAATACCTCACCTTTATAATTTGAATAAGGAGATACTATAATATCTCTCTTTGCCATATATCCATTTTTTATCCTAATTATTAAATCAATAATAGAATTTTCCATATTTTTATGTTGCTTGTGTAATTTTCTTTGTAACTTTACCATGGCTTCTAAATGTTCTTGTTGGAGAAAATTCTCCAAGCCTATGGCCTACCATACTTTCTGAAATTAAAACTTCAATAAATTTTCTACCATTATGGATAGCTATCCTGTGACCTACGAATTCAGGAGGAATCTGAGAAGCTCTTGCCCATGTTTTAATAGCTACTCGCTCTCCTATTTCTTTTTGCCTTTGAACTTTCTTCAAAAGCTTTTCGTCAACATATGGTCCTTTTTTTGATGATCTTGACATATAATTTTACCAAGAAATTTTTTTAACTCCTGGAATTTCTCCAGATAATGCTTTTTCTCTAAAGCAAATTCTACACATCCCAAATCTTCTCATATATGCACGCGCCCTTCCACAAATTGGGCATCTATTTCTTTCCCGTACTTTAAACTTTGCCTTTTTATATAATTTTGCAATATTTGATTTCTTTGCCATTATTTTTTGCTTTTTATTTTTAATTCCTTACCTTTAAATGGTATCCCTAACAACTCAAACAGCTTTTTTCCCTGTTTTCTATCTTTTGTACTAGTTACTAATGTAACTTCCAAACCTCTAATTTTATCAATTTTATCAAATTCTATTTCGTGAAAAATAATTTGTTCTGGAAAGCCAATACTTAGATTCCCACTATTGTCAATACTATTTTCTGATATTCCTTTAAAGTCTTTTAAACGAGGAATAATTATTTTTACTAATTTATCCAAAAAATTATACATTATATTTCCTCTTAGTGTTACTTTAACTCCAATAGGAAGGCCTTTTCTAACTCTATATGCTGATATTGACTTTCTTGCTTTTGTAATAATAGGCTTTTGTCCTGTTATTGTTACTATCTGTTGGCTTATTTTATCCAATACTCCTTTATTTGTTGCAGCTTCACCAGCACCAACATTAATAACTATTTTTGTTACTTTAGGACATTCCATTACATTTTTTAATTTAAGCTCGCTTATCAGCTTTGTCTTAATCTCTTTATTGTAATAATCTTTAAAACTCATATTTATAACAAATTTACAACTTAGAATTACATTTTCTGCATACTCTAAATTTCTTATTTCCATCAATTAAAAAACCAATTCTTGTTGTTTTCTTGCATTTTGGACAAATAACCATGAATTTTGAAATATCAATTGGTCTTGGAACTTCAACTATGCCTCCTTGAGGCATTTTTTCATTCTTTTTTACGTGTTTTTTATAGATATTTATACCTTGAATAACAACCTTACTCGCTTTTTTATAGACCTTTTCTACACTTCCTTCTCTTCCCTTATCTTTTCCATACATGATTTTTACTTTATCTCCTTTTTTAATCTTCATGTGTTTTAATATATTTCAGGGGCTAAACTTGCAATTTTTGAATATCCTAAATCTTTAATCTCTTTTGCAATAGGTCCAAATATTCTCGTCCCTTTTGGATCTTTTACATCTTTACTCACTAAAACAACACAGGCATTGTCATCAAAGCGTATATAACTTCCATCATCTCTTCTTTTTTCTTTTCTTGTACGAACAATAACCGCTTGTAATATTTCACTTTTTTTGGCCAAAGAATATGGTGTTGCTTCTTTTACGACTATAGTGATAACATCGCCAATATATGCAAGTTTTCGATTCCCCTTTTTTGACATACCAATCATTTCGACTCTTTTTGCACCTGTATTATCAGCTGTTTTAAGTATTGACCTAAGTTGCAACATAGATTTTTTTAACTCTTAATTATTTTTATAACTTTAAAATGCTTTTCTTTAGAGATTGGCCTTGTTTCTTCCATATCAACCTTATCTCCTGTCTTTACACTTTTGTCTTCATTGTGCGCTTTGAAATTCTTATGTCTCACTACTACCTTTTTATAAACAGGGTGTCTGTATTTTGTTTCAACGCGAACAACAACTGTATTTTGCATTTTGGTTGATACAACTCTTCCTCTTATTATTTTTGACATAATTATTTTTTTAAATTTTGTAACTCTTCTAATCTTTTTTTCTCGCTTTTTATTGTTAATAACACAGCTAATCTTTTTCTCTTTTTAAAAAGAATGTTTGTGTCCTTTTGAGGATTTACCTTACCCTCAAGCTGTAATTTTACCATCTCTTGTCTTAGTACAATAGTTTCTTTTTCTAAATCTCCAATTGTTTTATCCTTAAATTCATTAGCGGTTTTTTTCATATATTTCTATTAACAATTTTTGTTCTTACAGATAATTTTGAGGCAACAGTATGTAATACCTTTTTTGTATCCTCATCTTTTAATCCATCAATTTCAAATAATACTCTTCCTGGTGATACAGGCGCTACATAATATGCAACATCACCTTTTCCTGCTCCCATAGTTACTTCAGGGGGCTTTTTTGTATATGGCTTGTCAGGAAAAATTCTTATCCAGAACTTTCCCATTTTTCTTGTAGATCTTGCCATTACAACCCTACAAGCCTCTATTTGTCTATCTTTTATCATTCCTTTATCAGTGGATTTTATACCATAAGCTCCAAAAATCAATTTGTCTCCTTTTACTGCAATTCTTCTCCATGATCCTCTAAATTGTTTTCTATATTTTTGTCTTTTTGGTGATAACATATTATTTACAAATCCAAACTTTTACCCCAACGTATCCATTCCTTGTCAACGCAGGATAATTTGCAAAATCAATTTCCTCTCTAATAGTTGAAGTTGGAACCTTTCCCAGACGATATTTCTCTCTTCTTGCTATCTCAGATCCTCCAATTCTTCCTCCAACCTGTACCTTTACTCCTTTTGCTCCAGCTTCCATCACTCTACTTTGAGTCCTATGAATAACAGAACGATGAGGGAATCCTTTAACAAGCTTTTCTGAAATAGTTTGTGCTACATAATGAGCATTTAAATATGGCTTTTTTACTGGTTCAATCTTCAAATCTATTTTAGCTTCTTTTGCATCAGGCATTACTTTTTTTATGGATTTTAGTATTAATTTCTTAATATCTTCTAGACCCTTTCCACCTCTTCCTATTATCATTCCAGGCTTTACAGAATGAATAATTACTACAATTTTATTAATAGCGCGCTCAATATCAACTTGAGTAATAGATGCAAAGCTGAGCTTTTTCATTAAACTATCTCTTATTAAAATATCCGTAAGCAAAGCCTGCTTATATTTTCTTTTCTGTGAAAAAAACCATCGCGAACTCCAATCGTATGATATTCCTAATCTTAATCCTTTGGGATTAACTTTTTGACCCATAATTATTATTTGTCTTTTAACTTAACTTCTAATTTCTTATTTTCTTTAGAAAATGAAGGCTTATCTTTACTTTCAGATTTATTTTCTGCTTTGTTTTCTTTAACGCTTTCAAGAATAATTCTAATATGCGAAAACCTTTTTAAAATTGGCCTAACATTTCCTTTTGATCCAGACCTAAATCTTTTAAGCTTATGACCTTCTTCTATACATAGAACCTTAAATTCTAACAAATTCTCATCTGCTTTTAAAGTCTGTACAGCATTACTAATAGCCGATTGTATTGCATTGTGTAATATTTTTGATGCTTTGCTTGGACTATAAAATAAATAATCTAAAACTTCCTTAGGCTTCATGTCTTTTACTTGAGGTAAAAGAAACCTTAGCTTTTTTGGAGATATTCTTAAATTTTTAAAAATACTTTTAGATTCCATAATTATTTCTTCCTTCTTTTAATAATTAATGAACTGCTTGATTTTTTCTTTTTTCTAGTTCTTTTTCCTTTTGCTTTTTTACCCCATGGTGTTTTCGGATGCATTCCTTCTCCTGATCTTCCCTCTCCACCTCCATGAGGATGGCTTCTTGGATTTTGGGCAGTTCCACGTACAGTTGGTCTTATACCCATTCTTCTTTTTCTACCTGCGCTTCCAATAATTTCATATTTGTGTTTAATATTGCCAACCTGTCCAAGCGTTGCATAACAATTCCCTAAAAACTTTCTAATTTCACCAGAGGGCATTTTAATATGCACATATTTTCCTTCTTTTGCGTTCACAACTCCATTTGACCCAGCTCCTCTTATTATCTGTCCGCCTTTTCCAGGATAAAGCTCAAGATTGTGTATTTGAGCTCCTAATGGAATATTTTTTAATGGCATTGCATTGCCTGGTTTAAATTCAGCAATATTGCCTGAAATTATCTTATCCCCTATATTTAAGTCTTTAGGATGAAGAATATATCTTCTTTCTTTATCCTTATACTCTACAAGGGCAATATCTGCATTCCTGTTTGGATCATATTCTATTGTTAATACCGTAGCTTCAATATCTTTTTTATCCCTTTTAAAATCTATAATTCTATATAGCCTCTTATGTCTATTTCCCTGGTGCCGAACACTAATCCTTCCAAAAGCATCTCTTCCAGAATGCTTTTTTAAAATTTGAGTTAGTTTTTTTTCCGGTTTATTTGTTGTTGATATCTTCATAACATTATTTTTTAGGTCTGTGGGAATAAATTAATCTTTCCCTCACTTAATTTAATATATGCAATTTTCCTATCAGACATCTTTTTTAACACCATTTTTTTTCCAACTTTCTTTCTTTTTCCTTTTCTTACAACTATCTTAATGTCAGCAACCTTTACTTTATATATTTCTTCAATTGCTTGTTTAATTTGAAATTTATTTGCTTTTAAAGATACGTCAAAAGTATATACCTGGCTTTGTGTAAGATTGGTTGCTTTCTCAGTTAATACTGGTTTTTTTAATATTTCATTTATTTTCATATATCTTTATTTAAAAAATGCTCATTTACAATTTTCAATGATTCTTCTAAAAAGAAAATGTTTTTAAATTTTAAAACAATATATGGATTAATAGACTTAGCATGACAAAATTTAATCATAGGTATATTTCTTCCTGATAAAATTAAATTGTTTGTTTCCAGCTTTGGTAATACAATTAATAAACTTTGCTTTTCAAATGAGTGTTTTTTCAAAAAAGCACCAAATTCTTTTGTTTTTGGTTTAATTTTCAAAAAATCATTGCTTAATCCATGTATGGCTTTTTCTTTCAACTTTAATGTAAGAGCTGTAAATAAGGCCTTTCTTTTCTGCTTTTTATTAATCTTTAAAGAAAAATCTCTTGGACTTGGTCCAAAAGTAATTCCTCCTCCAACAAAAATTGGAGCTTTTTTTGATCCATGCCTTGCTCTTCCAGTTCCTTTTTGTTTATAAATCTTCTTTGTTGAAGCTCTTATTTGACCTCGTGTTTTTGTTGAAGCTGTTCCTTGTCTTTGATTTGCTAAATATACTCTAATATAATGGGCTAAAAGTTTTTTATTATCTTCAACTCCAAAAATTTCCTTATTAAGGGTAATTTTTTTTATCTCTTCTCCATTAATATCATATACAGGAATAGAAAACAAATTTATTGCTTGTTTTTTTACAACTGCTTGTTTTTTTACAACTGCTTTTTTTATTTTCTTTGTTTTATTTTCTTGCATATATTCTCTCCTTTTTTACCTACTTCTAACTTCAACTAAACCTTTTACTGCGCCTGGAATTAAGCCTTTAACAAGAATCCCATCCTCTCTTATTTCAATTACTTTAAGATTGCTTATGCTTATTCTATCTCCTCCCATACGACCAGCCATTTTTTTGCCCTTATATACTCTTCCGGGCGTAGTACCAGCGCCTATTGAACCAGGAGCTCTCTCTCTATCTGATTGTCCATGAGTTCTTGGGCCTCCAGCAAATCCATGTCTTTTAACAACTCCTTGAAAACCTTTTCCTTTTGAAATACCTGAAACAGTAACCATATCTCCTTTTTTAAAGAAGAATTCCGGCTTAATTTCATTCCCGATAAATAATTTTTTATCTCCTATTTCAATGCCTTTTTTTCCATTTTCTTCAATAATAGAAATTACATCAGGATTAAATCGAAATTCTCTTAAAAAACGAAGCGGGGTTTTTATCCCCGCTTTTTTTAATTCTCCAAGTATTGGCTTTTTAATATTTTTTGCCTGAAGAAATCCTAATTTCATGGATGTATATCCGTGCTTTTTTATAGTTTTAATTCCTATAAGGCAACAAGAAGTAGTTTTAATAAATGTTACGGGTATACGAACTCCCGCTTCGTTAAACATTTGAGACTGTGCTGATTTTGAGCCTAATATATATCCTGACATATGTATAATAAAAAAAATAGCCCCAGATTGAGGCTTATAATTTTTCCAATCCGGACGTTTTAAATAATACTATTTGCTATTCTTCCAAAAAAGGAAATATAACATTGGACATAATTATATAACACGTTAGGTTTATGGTCAAATCATTTTGAAATCAGCTTTAAATCGTACTGACTATCTTTATTTCTATTTTCACTTAATATAATATTTTTATCTAAATCCCTTAAAACCTTCTCAGCAAGCTTTTTATATTCCTTTTTGTAATACATAATATCCTGATAATATATATTATTATCTTCCTTATAATAAACCTCAAGCTTATTTTTCCAATTATTATTTTTAAGCTCTTTTTTTATTACTGTATTATTAACAACTAGAATGTTTGGAAGCTTTTTAATTGGAGCTGGAATTAATGTTGGTGTTACTATGCTTTTATTCTTAGAAATTGTTATTGAATTAAACATAACAGTAGGCTTAAAAATATCTTTTGAAAGAAAAAAAATAAAACTTAGACAAATTCCAGTAATTATTCCTATTGATAAATAATTATAATTGACTTTAGAAGATTTCATTGGAATGGCTAATTTGATATGAGGAGGTTTTATAAACTCACTTTTTTTCTCTGTGTTTGATATAGTTTTAAAAATTAAAACACTTAAATATCTTTTTTTATTAATAGAATCTTTGAGATTTTCCAAAAGTTCTTTCTTGTATCTTAAGCCATATACATATACTCCACATAATTTATAAAAAATATCCTTGCCTAAATTCAAAGTATATTGTCTTGTATTTATCATTCCTTTTAAAATTATGTTAAATACATAAATTTTTGTAAATTTAAATAATGCTTTTTGTACATTATTAATGTCATAAAATAAATCTATAATCCAATATCCAATTGTTTCAAAAAATATATATATATTTTCAAATATTAACTTAAGTCCAGCTTTTACAAAAGGTAAAAAATAACTTAGTATAAAATTTATAATTTCATAAATAGAATCAATAAAACTTATATATTGCTTTTCTTTTATTACAATGGCTTGATTTCCTGTCTGAATGTAAATAGGCTGGGTCTTATAAAAATACATACTTTTAATAAATAGCACTTTATCTTTTAGTCTTTGACTTATTCTTTCAATAAATTGAGTTTGGGGTAATATTGTTTTATCTACATACTCATATCGAAATATATCTCTTTTCGCAAATGAAAAATTTAATCTTGGAATATTAAACCCAACTCTTTTAATTTCATGCCCAAGTCTTAAAAACCCAGATATTATATCTTTTAATATTTCTTGTATGTTTGAAA
>CAZHJA010000005.1:0-26900 GCA_964532865.1 uncultured Gammaproteobacteria bacterium | reverse complement strand
AGTCGTCTTGCTTCTTTGCTCATATCTACTTATTATACGGTACAAATTCTATATGTAAACAGATTATTAAAGGAATATTTACTTTTTGTAAGAAATCTATCTTCTCTATGGCATATGTAGCTAGAGTAGAGAAGGCTTTAGAGGATATTAATAATCTAATATAATGTTTTACATAATGGGGGATTATCTTATAATACTCAAAATAGCCATATATGTCAAAATGGAGGATTTTAGGCTTTTTTTATTAAAAATATATTTAATATATTTTTTAAAAAAAATAAAAATATTTGTCTTTAGAAAATTATAAAAAATATAACTCCTCTACTGGTAATCTTGGGTAACGTCGTAAAAGATACAATTTACGACGTTGTATGTATATTCCTCCCAATATGTGTATACTACTAAATTTAGCTTTGCGAAATTCGCTATTTAAGGCACGTATTATAAAAGAGCAGGAGGTCTTTACCTCTTTTCGTATTACCTCCTAATATTTAAGTACTTCTTTTATGTAATTCTCTTAAATCTTTATGAATATACCACTATCATTTTTAACAAACCCCTCTTCTTTATGTTCTTTACAAATGTTATAATTTAGATTATTCTACTTATCTAAAGTCATACTTTTGAGGCTAATTCTTCTACTTTTAGCTTATTAGCAAACATATATAACAACTGTTAATTTAGATTGTTATAACTGTCTAAATTATTATTTTCAAGGCTGAATTTTATATTTTATTTATTTTTTTTATTTTTAGTTTAGACTGCTGTAATAATAAAAATTATTAATTTAGCCTCGTCTTACCGCTTCTGCCCCCAAGAGAGGTATGGGTAAATTCTTGTAAATAGGCTTAAATTTAGCTTGTTTTAACAGACTAAACTTTTGTTTTTAAGGCTAAATAATTATAAGTTATCCACAATATGTAACATCTATTTTAGAGTGCAGTAGCAAACTAATCTTTGATTAGAGACTTAAAAATATATAACATAAGCAGTTTATTTAAAACAAAACATCTTTTAGTCTATATATAATATATCCTATAGTAATGAATGAATATTATTAATATTTATGTTACGTTCGTGAAATATTACTCCCCTCTTCTCTACTTTATTATTGATGCCATTATAATTTAACGCGAAAGATATTTCATTCTTTTTTATTGCCAGTTAAAACTTAGCAGCATAATTAAAAATACAAATCCCCAAACAAATAAATACTCTCTAATTGTCTCTTTAAACAATCTTTGATCAAGAAATGTGTATATAAGTCCAGCCAAGCTATAATATGAACCCGCTATAAATAATGCAAAAATTGATACATTAAGAGGAACAAATGATAAAACAATAACAATCTCAGATAGTATAAGACTTAAAAAGATAGCATACATAATACTTTCTCTTTCAATAAATGGCTTAAGCCTGATAGTCCAAAACAAATGTATGCCCATTAAAAAAATTAGAATTGCAGATAAAACAAAATTGAAAATAAAAAGAAGCTTAAGAGAGAGAATAAGGCTGAAAATTAAAAAGATTACAATTGTATGGTATAAAAAATTTACAGAAAATGCAGCCCTGTAAAGCTGAAGGCTTTTCTCTACTCCAACATTAAAGATGTTTGAACTTAAAAGCATTGCATATATAGAAATAGCATAGAAAATTACAAAAGGCAGTCGTGTAAGCCATCTTCCTGGAAACAGAAAATAAAAAAGGTAAAATGCTACTGTCAATAAAACAGGCATAAAAAACAAAGAAAACCATTCAATCTTTTCTATATCTTCAAGAATTGAAAAATATGTTAATAGATAGGCTACAATAATAAAAAGAGGAATGAAAATAAATGCTTTATTAAAGTAAAAAGAAGTAGAAAAAGCCATAAGAGATGTTAATATTACTGCACTTATACCAAACCTATATCTTTTATCAATTTTTGCTATTTTCTTGTTTATTGTTTTTATCATATGTACATTTTACTTTAAATATTTGATCTGTAAATATCAAAATTTGAAAAAACTTGCTGTACATCATCCAGCTCTTCTAATTTTTGAATAAGAGATAATATTTTTTGTGCTTGTTTTTCATCATTAACCTTAATATATGAAAAAGGCTTATAATCTAATTCTGCAGATTCATGTGGAAAAGAAACCTCCTGTTGTATTCTCCCTAATTCCTCAAAAGGAATATATACATAGAAAAAATCCTTGTCCTGATTAATATCAATTGCATTTAATTTTTCAGAGACGATAAAGACATCGTCTTCATTGACCTTTTCTTTTAAAAAGGTAATTAACCCACATTTTTTAAAAAAATAAGAAACTGAACCCTTGCCTCCAAGTTTTCCTCCATTTCTATCACATACTACTCTAATATTTGCCAATGTTCTATTTTGATTGTCTGTTGCCGCTAATATTATTAACGCAACCCCTGCTGGGGCAAAACCTTCATACAAAACCTCACTTAATGATAATTTATTTGGACCTGTCCCCTTCTCTATGGCTCGTTTTATTGTATCTTTGGGCATATTAGCTTTTTTTGCTTGATCTATTGCCAAACGAAGCTTTACATTTATATTTTCATCACTTACTCCACCACCTTCAATAACAGCTATAGTAATTAAGCGGGACATTTTTGTAAAAATATTCCCTTTTACTTTATCTTTAGCTTCTTTTTTCCTTTTAATATTTGCCCACTTTGAATGTCCTGACATTTGCCTTTATTATACTTGACAATTCCTAAAATTAAAATATACTAAAAAATGCATTGTTATTTACTTAAAAAGTAAAATAATAAAATTATAGTTTTCTTATGAATAATATAGACATACTAGAAGAAAAAGCAATAAACGCTGCAGTTTCCGCTGACTGGGAACAAGCAATAAAGCTAAACGAGAAAATATTAAAATTAAGTCCAAAGAACATAGAGGCATGTTTAAGACTCGGATATGGATATTTGCAACTTAGCAAATTTAAGCAAGCAAAAAGATATTATAAAAGAGTTCTCCGTATACAATCAGGCAATCCAGTTGTAAAAGAAAACTTAGAAAGAATAAATATTCTTGAAAAAAAATCACAAAAGAAAAATAAACAAAACTTTTCTATTGATCCTGACCTTTTTCTTGAATCAAGTGGAAAAACAAAAAGCGTAGAACTTACTAAACTTGGACAAAAAAATACATTAGCCAGTCTTATGGTAGGTCAAAAAGTATATTTAAAAATACGTAAAAGGAGAGTTGAGATAAGAACTGAAAATGACGAATACATAGGTTCTCTTCCTGACGATCTATCAAAAAGACTTATTTTTTTTATTAATGCAAAAAGCAAATATTCAGCAAATATTAAAGGAGCAAGCTTAAGTAGAATTGAAATTTTCATTTTAGAACAAAAGAAAGGAAGAAAAGTATATGAATACTCTTCATTTCCAGATGATCTTCAATCTAACCTTGAAAATCTCGCACAGCAAGAAAGCGAAGATTCTGATGAAAAAACTGAAGAGCTATTTTCAGAAAATGATATTGATCAACTTGCAGAGAAACTAACAACTGAAGAAAAGGAAGAATATCTTTCTTTTATTACCCAAAATCAAGATGATGATGAAGAAGAAGAATAATGCTTGATTCTATTTTTGAAAAAAACTATTGTTCCTTTTATCTTATTATTCTTTAAGATTCTTTCTATTTCAACAGGCATAGAAAAATCCTTCATAGAGCGCAAAGCTAAAAGAAAAGAAACAATAATTATTATAATTAAAGCAATTACCATATATAGTTTGAAAATTAAAAAATTAATCAATATTCCACTCATTTAAACCTTCAACATCAAATATTATATCAGATATGTCTGTTTTTCCTTTTTTTAAACTGCAATTAAAAAAACTGGCCAGTTTTTTTGCTGCTTGGGAGATTTCAGAATGTTTATGAATAACTGAACATTCTCTTTTTTGATTTTCTAAAGCTTTTGAAATATCAGCAACTCTTATACCTTCTCCATCAATCATACGGCTTAACATTAATGCAGTTTTATAGCTCTTTGTATACATAATTTGAACAATCCTGTTTTCTGTTCTATAGGACTTTTTGTAAAACCGACCCTGGTACTTTTTGAAAAACTCTTCTCTATCAAATATTAATTGTTTTTTTTCTTTTATTAAAGGTAAATCCGCCAGTAATTTAAATTGAATTTTTTGCTTTTGTATAAATGAATAATAAAGATATATCTTATCAAATAATGTGGCATTTGATCTACTAAGAAAAATTTGAGCAAAGTTAGGGAACTTATTGAACTTTTTATTAGTTTCATAGTATATTATAGGCTTTGCGTCATAAAAGTATAAGTCAACAAATGATGAAGTATTTACGCTAAATGTTCTCTTAAATAAATCAGGTTTTTTTTCTAGAGCAACTAACTTTCCTAAAGCGCCTAGTTTATAATAACCATATCCTCCTGGAATTAAAACTTCTACATCTGCTGAAAAAGGAACAAGATAGCTTATATTATTTGTTGAAAGTGAATAATAAATTGTGTCTTGTCCGTAAAACACAATATTTACTCTTTCCTCTCCTTTAAAAAATACTGATACAGTAATATTTTTATAGATAAAGTATATTAATAAAAAACCAAAGGCTGCTCCTATGAGGATTTTTTTTGATTTAAGCATTAAATCAAACCTTGCTCAATTTTTAATTTTTTTATCCTGCTTAATATTTCTTCCTTAGGAAGTTTGTACCACATTAATATCTTTTTTATTATTGATAAAGAAGCTTCAAATTCAGGTTGAATTAGCATGTCTGCACCAATGTCTTTGATTCTTTTTTTATCCTGCTTTTGATGTATTCTGCTAATTATATATATTTTTGAATTAAGCTTTTTTGCATTAAGGATTATTGATTCCTGAGATATCTTTTCAGGAACTGCAAGTATTAATATTATTGCTTCATCAACCTGAATATAGTCAAGAAGGTCAATGTCAGAAGCATCACCATAAATAATATTTACTCCCTCTTTTTTAGCTTGCTCAACTTTTTGAAAATCATAATCAATTGCAATAAATGGAATGTTTGAAAGAAGCAATGTTCTTCCAATATTGCTCCCCATCCTTCCATACCCGCAAATTACTATATGATTTTTAATACTTAGTACATCTAAAGGAGAATGGTTTTGTTCAAATTTATGAACAATAATATTATCCAAAAATGGAAAATATTTTTTAATATTCCTTCTTATTAGGCTGTAAAGCTTATCTTTATTCTGAATTACAATTGGAGTCAGCATAAATGATATCAGAGCTGATGTTATTATAAAAAGATATTCGGAAAATGATACGATTTGAGACATAAAAGCAACAGACATAAGAATAAATACATCCTCATCCACCTGAAAAAGATAAGCGCTTAAACTAAACGATGTTTTTGGATGGAATCTAAAAAACAAGAATATTCCAAGAACAATAAAGCCTTTAATTAAGATTACTAAAAATGTAAAAGCAAGTATTGCAGGAATAAGTGTAAAAATAGCACCAAGCTTAATATTTATCCCAATAAATACAAAAAAAACAACAGCAAACAAATCCCTTAACGGCCTTACCTCTGAAAATATATGATGGTTTTCAACCGTATGGGCAAGAAGAATACCAGCTACAAATACACCAATAAGTATAGGTATGCCCAATACAAGTGATATGTATGTAACAAAGAAAATAAAGACTATTATAAAAAGGTTTAAAAGCTCTCTTGACATTCTTGATATTTTATTGAATATAACTGGTATTGCTTTTTGTCCTGCGTAATACAAAAGAAAAATTATAACTACAGATTTTAACAGGCTTAGTATTATATCTATGCCAATATTAAATACTGAAACAGTATCGATTGTAATTGAAGTAAAAATTATCAAAAATGGAATAAATGCAATATTTTGATACATAAGAATCCCTAAAGCTATTTCTCCAACAAATGTATTTTCTTCTCCTCTATCTTGAATAATTTTTGCAACAAGTGCCGTTGAAGACGATGACATTGCAATACCAATTAATAGAGACTGTAAAAGCCCAAATTTAAAAAGAAGACTTAAGATAAATACAAAAACAATAGAAAGAAGAAGCTGCAATGTTCCTCCTATAATAATATACCTTTTTAGCGTAAGAAGACGGGTAAAATTAATCTCAAGACCTACTGTAAAAAGAAGTAGAATAATTCCAAAATATGCAAATTGATTTACTGTATCTTTTGAAATAAACCCACCAAAGAAATTTCCAAGTATTAATCCTCCAATAATATATCCTACTATGGGTGATATTTTTAATCTTTTTGCAAGCATTCCAAATATAAATGGGGGTAAAAGGAAAAAAAAGAAATTAAATATTGTTAATGCAGGAATATCTACCATTTAAAAAAGTATATCAGTTTGAGGCATTATTTTCGCAGCCTTTTTTCAGCCTCAATACAGTATGAAGCTTCGGGAATAAGCTCCAGTCTTTGTTGAGATATTAGCTTATGTGTACTTTTGCAAATACCATATGTTCCTCTTTTAATTCTTTCTAAAGCATCATTAATATTTACAAGTTTGTGCTGAAGGTTTTTTAACTGTGCCTGAACTGTTTCATGACCGATCTGCTCTCTGGCATCTGTATCAACTGCAGCATTATCTGAAACATGTCCTGGATCTAAAAAAGGATCGCTTTTTTTAAGTTCCGTTATTTGAGATGTTATCTTCTCCATCTCTTTTTTTAGTTTGTTTTTTTGTTTTGCTACAAAAGCTTTTGGGTGTTTTTTTGACATATGATTTAAGTAATCTACCTAATAAAGATACTTTTTTAAAAATCGTATCTTTAAAATATACTATATAATAAATGCTTGCTATTATTAAAACTATTAACGAAAAACTTCTGTTAAAACTACTATTTACGAAGTATAAATGATTCTCTTTTAATTTGTCAAACATAAAATACACAAGGCTAAAATACCAGCAGAAAAATATAAAAGCAAAACCATATTTGTATTTCCCCCTTCTTATTTCAAACATCATTCGGTATGAGATATAAAAGGCTAAAAAAAATAAAAGAGATTCATATAGTGCTGTTAAGTGACGAGATCCATCAAATCCAATATATTTTATTGAAAGCAGAAAATTGGTTTTAGTCCCAATTTCTACTCCTGAAATAAAGCTTCCAAGCTTCCCTAGACCAAGAGCTAAAAATAAAGGATTTATTACACAATCAATAATTTCTGTCCATTTAATTTTCTTTGATGCAAGAAAAAGAAAAAATCCTAAAAATCCTCCAATTATACAGCCTATTAGAGACATTCCAGGATATCCATTAATAAGAATAAATTTCAATATACTAAATCCAAAGTCTTTAAAATCTAAAATTACATATATTAATCTTCCAATAAATAAACCTGAAGCTAAAGAAATAAACACAGCGTCAAATATTTGCTCTTCTTTTCTTGAAGTAAGCTGAACATTCTTCCATAATAAAAAACTTGACCAAAAAAAGGCTAAGACTAAAAATACTCCAAATGTATATATTTTTACAATTTTTAAATCTAAAAGAATAGGTAACATATATTTAAATAGTATATCAAATCCTGAAATACACTATAATAGAATTTTAAATATCAATATAAATAACAAAGCTATGAGAAAGAAAGGCTTTTTACCCTTGCTTGCTATTTTACTTTTTGCTTTTATTCTGCGCATTTATGGCATTAATTGGGATCAAGGAGCCCATCTTCATCCAGATGAGCGTATGCTTATTATGGTTGCAGATAGAATTCATTTTTTCGACAATCTAAGCCCAGACTTTTTTAATTACGGATCTTTACCAATATATGCAATAAAGGCAATATCTCAAGCAATAGATTTATTTTTTCCTTTTTTAAATTTAGCTTCTTACAATGGAATGCTTTATGTAGGAAGATATATGTCAATATTTGCTGATTTAACAATAATATTTATAATATTTAAAACAGCTAGGCTTCTTTTTAAAGAAAAACAAGAAATTGCTTTTTTTGCTTGTTTTTTTTACTCTATATCCTTTTTTGCAATTCAAAACACACACTTTTTTGTTGTTGATGTGTTTTTGAATTTATTTATTGCCCTTACTGTTTATTTTCTTCTCTTATTTATTAAAAAACCATGTTTAAAAAACATAACATATATGTCTATTGCATTTGCGGCAGCACTTGCTGTAAAAATAACTGCAATAATTATGTTTCCTGTTATTGTAGTGGCTATAATTATTAAAGCTGCAAGAAAGTATAAAAACAAGAAAATATTTAAGGCATTGCTTTATACTATTTTATTCTCCTCACTTTCTTTCCTTTTCTTCTTTATATTCATGCCCTATGCCATTTTTAATTACAATCGCTTTCTTAATGATATTTTTTCTCAAATAAAGATGAATTCAGATCCATATATCTTTCCATATACCCTACAATATGTTGATACTCTCCCCTATTTTTATTATTTAAAGAATATTGTTATATGGGGCTTGGGTCCTATAATTTCCTGTCTTAGCTTAATAGGTATAATATATTTTGCTTTTAATATTAAGAAACTCAAAAATAGAGGCTTAATCCTTGTTTATTTAATATTTTATATCTTCTATCTTTTAATAATAGGCCGCTCTTCTGTTAAATTTATGCGCTATATGCTTATTCTTTATCCATGTTTAGCAATATTTGCAGGTTATGGCATATATTATTTAAAAAAGAAAAATATGCGTATAATTCTCTACCCTATTCTCTTTTTATCCTTATTGTGGACTTTAATGTTTGTAAATATTTATTCTCAAAAGCATACAAGAATAGAAGCTTCTGAGTGGATAAATAATAATATTAAATACAATAAAACTCTTGCTGTTGAACATTGGGATGACAGGCTTCCAATTTACGAAAGTGAAAAATATACTATTCTTGAACTTAGGCTTTATGAGCTTCCAGATGATGAAAACAAATGGAAAGAAATTAATAATGTACTAGATAACGCTGACTATATTATTATAGCTTCAAATAGGCTTTATACACCTTTACAAAAGCTTAATGACTGTAAAAAGCATATAAAATGCTATCCAAGAACAAGCACTTATTACAAATTGCTATTTAATGAAGAGCTTGGATTTAAAAAACAAATTGAATTTTCTGTTTATCCTAAGATTAAAATAGGAAATTTTAAACTGGAGATTATTGACGATAATGCGGATGAATCTTTTACTGTATATGACCATCCAAAGATTATGATTTTTAAAAAATCTAAGTAAATGCTTTGCTATCTCTTTAAAATGGATTTACAATTTTGTTAAAAAAAGTTAGAATATATTTTGAATTAATTAATAAATTAAATAAGTATGCAAGAATCCGGAGAAGAATTTTTACATAAAAGAAACCCTCAGCTTCATACCACTTCCCCTATTAAAAGAACACAAGAAAGGCTAAAAAAAAGAGGAGAAAAAACATCACAGAAACCAGTTGATAAAATAGAAGCTTATCTTGATCGTATCAAAGACATTTTAAATCCCAAACCATTTAATGATGATAGAGATTTTGACAGAAGAAAACGCAATGTTGATTTTTTAAAAACAAGTCTTTATGAAAATGTGATTATTAAATCAGACGATATACCTGAAAGCTATTATGAAAACCAAAGCAGATTAGATCGCGAACAAGGTCGTGGAGATATTGCAATTACTGACGAAAGAAGAAAACAATTAAGCGAAGTCATTATAAGTAATCAAAGGTCCAGTTTAGATAATTGGGTAAACTATTTTACTTCCCCCTATTCTAAGAGTTATCCTATGTGGGCTAAGTATTGGGCCTTTACCGGTACGTTAAAGCTTTCAACTTATGATAAAGAAAAACACGCCTTTGCAGAAAGAAATAAGGGTAGTGTGGCGCCTTTTCCTGATCTTAATCGGGAAGCATTAGCTTATGTAATAGATAGTATTGTCAAAAAAATTAATAAAGAACATATATCAGATGCAGAAGATAATCCTGAACTACAACTATTACTCCAAGGAGCTAATTTTGGCAAACTCTATGCTTATGCAATTGAAAAAGTAACACCGACTGAAGAAAGTGAACTCATAAATACTCAAGGGAAATGGATAAAATTTCCTCAAGACTGTCACCCCATGACTTATATACCAGAAGGATTTAGTAAGCCACTTATCCCATCGCTTCAGGGTCATGGCACAGGCTGGTGTACTGTCGGAGAAACAACAGCTAAAGATCAACTTAAAGATGGTGATATTTATGTCTATTATTCTTATAATAAAGAAGGAGAACTAGTTATTCCCAGAGTCGCTATTCGTATAGAAGACTCGCAGATTATTGAAGTGAGAGGTACTGCCGATGAACAAAACCTTGATCCATATATTGCTAATATAGTTGATAAGAAACTAAAACAATTCCCAGATGGAGAGAATTACAAAAAGAAATTAGATAATATGAGGCAGCTGACAGAAATCGACAGAAAAAATACTGCTGGAGAAGAATTAACAAAAGACGATCTTTTGTTTTTGTATCAACTTGACTCGATAATAGAAGGGTTTGGTTATGAACAAGATCCAAGAATTGATGAAATATTAGCTAAAAGAGATATTAAGTCTGATATTTCGTCTATAACAGACTATTCTAAAGAACAGATTAGCACAACAGGACAAGAAGCTTTAGAAGATGGTATCAAATTCCATTACGGAAATCTTGATTTAAGCAGCCTCCAGTTTGCTGAAATATTAAAGTTGCCGGAAACAGTATATGGTAGTGTTTATTTAGACTCGCTTCGATCTGCTACAAACGTAGAGTTTCCAAAAACAGTACATGGTAGTATTGACTTACATCGCCTCCAGTTTACTAGAATATTAAAGTTGCCGGAAACAGTATATGGTAGTGTTTATTTAAACTCGCTTCGATCTGCTAAAAACGTAGAGTTTCCAAAAACAGTACATGGCCATGTTTATTTAGATAGGCTCCCATCTGCTGAAAAACAAGAAATTAGAAAAAGATATCCTAAATTATTTATTAGATAATTCAAAGTTTATTAGACCTTGAACATTTATTCTTTTAATTCCTCCTCTACCTTTTGCTCAAAATGAAAGGATTATGATTTTTAAAAAGATCTGAGTGAGCCCTTAGAATAAATTGTATGATATTTAAATGATAAATAAACAAATTAAGTAATAATTTATTGACACAAGTCCATAAATTTAGTATAATTTTATGGAATGATACAAAGAACACTTGGTAAAAAAATAAATAAGAGTTTCAAATCCGGCTTTATTACAATTATTTATGGTCCTCGTCGTGTGGGGAAAACCATATTATTAAAACAGCTTACTGAAAAAATTGAAGATAAAAATATACTTTGGTTTAATGGCGATACTGAAGAAGCACAAAAATCACTAAGAAGCACTTCTCAAACAAAACTTGTTAATCTTGTTAAAGATAAAAGTATAATTATTATTGATGAGGCACAGCGAATTGAAAATATAGCTTTATCGCTAAAAATTCTTATTGATACCTTGCCTAATAAAAAAATTATTGTTACAGGTTCATCTTCATTAATGTTAGCTAGAGGCATTCAGGAAACTTTAACCGGAAGAACTATTAAATATAGGCTCTATCCTTTATCTACAACTGAACTTACTTATAATATAGAAAGTTATAAAAAACCATATCTTTTAGAAGATCAGCTTATTTTTGGTGGCTATCCTTATTTAACTAAACTATCTAGTACAAAAGAAAAAAAAGACTATCTCAAATCTATTGTTTCAGATTATCTATTTAAAGATGTTCTTTTACTTAAAGATATAAGTTCTCCTGATACGCTTAAAAAACTTGTTGCGCTTCTTTCTTTTCAAATAGGAAACGAGGTTTCTTTAAATGAGCTTGCAAATAATCTGGGGATAGATGTTAAAACTGTCAATAGATATTTATCGTTGCTCAAACAAAGTTTTGTTATTTTTGAACTATCTGCATTTTCTAAAAATCTACGTAAAGAGGTCGCAAAAAGCAAGAAATATTATTTCTGGGACTTAGGCATAAGAAATGCAGTAATTAATCAATTCATGTCATTAGATAGTCGAACAGATATAGGAAACCTATGGGAGAACTTTCTTGCAGTGGAGCGAATGAAAAAACACGAGTATTCACACACTCAAAGAGATTACTATTTTTGGAGGACCTATGAAAAAGCTGAAATTGATTGGATTGAGACACAAGAAGATAAACTTTCAGCCTACGAATTCAAATGGAAACCTCAAAAACCCCATACTCCTAAAGCCTTCAAAGAAATGTATGGTGAAGAAACCTGTATTATTTCAAAAGAAAACTATCTTGAATTTATAATTTAATAAAATTGCAGCTTTATTCTGTAATGTAGTTTTCAAAAAGCTTGAGCAAACTCTCCTATAAATATCTCAGCAGTTCCATCTGGAAGATATATCCTCTTTTTTATTTTAAACTCAAGCCCTTTATATCTCTCTTTAGCCTCATTAATATCATCTTTACGAAGTGCAAATAACTGCTTTTTATTGCTGTCTATTTCAATAGGATTGCTCATTACTCTACATTTTCTACAGTTTATTTGTGTATTATAAAAACTTAAAAGAACTTCACCCCTATTAAATCTATGTGTTATTAACAACTCATCATAGTACCTTTCCTTTTCCTCGAATATCTCCATTACTGGTTTATACCCATACTGCCATCCAAAATACCCTGAAGAATAAGCAGGATATTTATTATTGTTTATTAAAAAAAATATAGCTTCAATTAAGAAAATTAATAATATAAATATTGCTATTACTTTCTTTTTATTATTTAAAATTCTTCTATTTTTCTTAATAAAGGCAAAAACATATGAAACCATAAATGGAAGGAAAAATATAGTTGTAAACACTGATATTGAATAGGGAGGCTCTTCATAATTTGTTGTTAGAACATCAGAAAAAGGGTATGCTAAAAAAAGTAAAAAGAAAGGTAAGTATAACCTTTTCCTTTTTTTGTCTTTATCAAAAAAAACATATAGTACTAATGCTGATAAAATAATTGGAAGTGATGATCTATACAGTTCTCCATTTCCTTGGATTGAATGTCTTTTTACATATCCCCCATTCATATCTATTTCTCCCTTAAAAAACAGATAATCTAATGAATAATACTTTGGATAATTTAAAATTACTTTTACGATTCTTTTTTTTACATTTAAATCTTTATTTGACTCATCTTTCTGATTTATTCTTGATATGTATGCATTATTAAATAAAATAGCTAAAACAATAGGCGTGTATACAAAACAGAATGAGAATATGAAAAAAAGCGTATATTTAATATTCTTCTTTGTTCTTATGTTTTTAAGAATAAGAGTTAATAATAATATAAGGAAAAATAGTGCAGAGGTTATTAGATAGCCTCCATATCCATACGCACTAATTCCCAAACATGCTCCGCTTAAAAAAGGATATATGATATTCGATTTCTTTTTGTTGTTTATAAAAAGAAATAAATAATATGAAAGCAATATAAATAAAAAAGAAGGCATTAATCCAAAGTTGGGTTTTGAAAAATGAAAATAAATAGGAGTAAATGCAAAGTATAAGATTATTAAAACAGGATAGTAAGATTTAATTTTTTTAAGTATTAAATACAATACAATTAAACATAATACGCTGTAAAACAACGTACTTAAACGTACAGAAAATTCATTTAATCCAAAAATATATACAAATGGAGATGTTGCATAAACTGGAAGAGCTCCAAATATATATTCAAAGTGTCTATAAAATAATGGCGTAACAAATTGAGTAAACCCGTTTTTTAATAAAAGATAACTATTATGTCCTATTTCAGCTTCATCACAGAAAAAACCTAAAGGGTTGGTATTGAAATTCCATGCTCTGGAAATTATAAATGCAAGCAAAACTAATATAAAGGGAAGAAGTTGTATGGGCTTTTTTGATAATAATCTCTTTATTCTTTTCACATATTCATTTTACTACGTTATTATATTTACTATTTACGATATTCGTATTTTATTTTAAATAATAATAGCTTTTTTTAGTTTTGCCTTTTCTATTGAGAAAACCTTTATTCACTAAAGCTTTTAAAAGTCTATGAGCCTGTTGGCGAGAAACATTTAATATTTCTGCTATTTCTGTAGAAACGACTTCTTTTCTTTCCTGAACAATATTCAAAACTTCTTTTTCTTTAGGAGTTGGGCGTTTTTCTATTTTGAGTTTTAACAATGCACTTTCTACCTTAGAAAAAGCTCCTTGAAGAGAATATTTAACACCGTCGGTAAAATATTCCAACCATTGAGTTTTATTCCCCTTGTCGGCAGTATGCAGCATATCTGAATACATTATCCTATCAATATCATAATAATCATCTAAAACAAAATATTTATTAATTAGATAATTGTTTTGTAAGAAAATAAGAGCTGTCAATAGACGACAAACTCGTCCATTACCATCAATAAATGGATGAAGATAAACAAATTGATGATGATAAATACCTGCTTTAATAGTAATTGGAAGTTCATTTTCTTTTTTTAACCAAGCATTTAATTGTTCAATATTTTTCTTAATCTCGCATTTATTGTGAAACGGTGGTTCATGTTTTACTTTTAAAGTTGTCTCTTTTTGTTCTTTAATATATTCTCCAATAATCACTTTTTTATTACGGATTTGACCAGTAATTTGATCTTTAACACCTGTCAACAGATTTTTATGGATTACTTTTATTATTTTTATGGAAATTTCTTTGCTGGCAAAATTTTTCAGATTTTGAAGAAGATTAAAGTAATTTTTAACTTCTCTTTCATCACGATTTACAGATATTCTATCATCAAGTAAAAGGTTGGTTACTTCCTGCAAAGATAAAGGATTACCTTCTATACTGTTTGAAATGTAAGAAGACTGAATAATATTATCTCTTTCTAAGTTTAATTCCAGCTTTATCGGAATATGCTTAGATTCTAGTTGTCCATAAAGACGTTCTATTTTAGTTATATTCTTTAGAAGTTTTGGAGTTAAATTATAGTTTGGTTTAAACATATTACTAATAAAGTGTATCATAACACTAAATAATTGTAAAGTTAATTGTAAACATATTTGTAAAGAAGATATGGACACAAAGAAATATCCTCATATAATTTTCTCTATTAATCTAAATATTCCCTACTTCCAACCTACAGCATAAGTTATTCCTGTGAGAAAAACCTAATATATAATGCTATTTAAGCTTTTTAAATGTCTTGTTTTTTCTATATTTTCTCTTGTAAAATTTTACTTAACTTGTTATCTTGGATATATTACAATTTAAACTGAAAGATTTATGAAAGCTTCTGAAGAAAAAAAGTATGAACATTTAAGTCCATTTGAACTAAAAGACAAACTTATTCAAATGGCGTCCAGTAAAAACGAAAAGCTCATGCTTAATGCCGGTCGGGGCAATCCTAACTGGTTAGCAACTGAACCACGAATGGCTTTTTTACAACTTGGGAATTTTGCAATTCAAGAATCAAAAAAAACAGGAGAGTCCGATCAATTAGGCGGAACACCACAACAGGAAGAAATCGCTCAAAGATTTGAAACTTTTTTAAGAGAAAAAGAGGGTAAGCAGGGTATAGATTTTTTAAAAAAAGCTTACTACTATGCCACAGAAAAAATACAAATTAATGATGATGAATTTGTTTTTGAAATAACAGATGCCATATTAGGAGACCACTACCCCACTCCTGATAGAATGCTAACTAACTGTGAAAGGGTTGTACAGCGCTATTTGGAAAAAGAAATGTTTGCAAGTCAACCTCCTGTTGGAAAGATTAATATTTTTGCCACTGAAGGAGGCACAGCAGCAATGGACTATATTTTTTCTACTTTGTTGGAAAACAATCTTTTGCATAAAGGAGATAAAATTGCTCTAGGCACACCAATTTTTACCCCATATATTGAAATCCCAAGATTAAATGATTACCAGCTGGTGGAGCTTAAAATAAAGCAGGATGAAGATAATAATTGGGTCTATCCTGAAAAAGAAATTGAAAAATTAAGCGATCCTCAAATTAAGGCATTTTTCCTAGTTAACCCATCTAATCCTTCCTCTGTAAGCATGTCACAAGAAAGCCTAAACAAAGTCACTGAAATTGTAAAAAACAAAAATCAGAACTTAATTATTCTTACTGATGACGTTTACGGCACTTTTGTTAATGATTTTAAATCAATTGCCCATGCTGCTCCATATAATACTATTCTTGTTTATTCTTACTCTAAATATTTTGGCTGCACTGGTATTCGTCTTGGAGTAATTGCTATCCATGAAAATAATGTTTTTGATAAAAGAATTGCAGGATTTTCGGAAAACGTCACAAAACAGCTTTACAAAAGATATGAAAGCGTGGTTTTAAATCCTAATAAAATGAAATTAATTGACCGAATGGTAGCTGATAGCAGAAGCGTAGCTTTAAACCATACCGCAGGACTATCAACACCACAGCAAGTAATGATGGTTCTTTTTTCACTTTTATCACTTACTGATAATAATAATGATTATAAAAAAATGGTTCAAAGTGTTGTTAAAAGACGTTTTGAAATTTTGTATAAAGCAATTGGCATTAAGGTTCCTAATAATCCGCTTGGCACTCATTACTATACTATTATAGATATTCCCAAACTTGCAGCCAAACGTTACGATAAGCATTTTGCTGATCATATGGTAGAAACTTATGAACCAATTGACTTTGTCATGCGACTGGCTGAAGAAAAATCAGTTGTTCTTCTTAATGGCGGAGGCTTTGAGGCTCCGGATATGTCTGTCCGTGTATCTCTAGCTAACCTATCAGACAAAGCTTATGAAAAAATTGGTAAGGCAATAAGCGATTTGCTGGAAGAATATTATAGAACATATAAACAATAAAATATAAAATACAATTATTTAAATTATGCATAGCATACTTAATATCCTGCATCAGCATCCAGAAATAGTAGTTTTTCTAGCTATTGCCATTGGATACGCCATGGGTAAAATAAAATTCAAAGGGTTTAGCTTAGGCTCTACTGCCTCTGTTTTAATAACTGCTCTTGTTTTGGGCCAAATTGGTGTTCAAATTCCTGCACTTCTTGAAACTATTGCTTTTGCTTTGTTTATTTTTACCATTGGTTATAAAGTTGGTCCACAGTTATTTCAAGCTTTAAAAAAGGAAGGTCTCCATTTTTTGATTTTATCTGTATTTTTTTGCATTGTCAGTTTACTTACTGTTATTTTTTTGGGGAAATTATTTGCTTTTGATGCAGGCACTACTGCTGGAATTCTTGGCGGATCCTTAACACAATCAACAATTATTGGTACCGCTCAAGACGCTATTTCAAATCTTAACCTTTCACAAAGTCAAATTAAATTACAACAAGATAATGTAGCAATTGCCTATGCTATAACCTATATTTTTGGCATTATTGGGCTTATTATTCTATACCGGCTTGTACCTCTTATTTTAAAAATCAATCTTAAAAAACAAGCTCAAGAAATACAAGAAGAAATGGGTAGCTTTGATAATGAAGAAACTGATGAGAATTCATTTTTTAGTAATCAAAAATTAGATTTCAGAACTTACAGGATTGAAAATAGCAAATTAGACAATAAAACAGTAAGTGATCTTAAAAAAATGTTTCCTCATAGAGTCGTTGTGGAAAAAATTAAACATGACAATAAAATTGTAGATGCTCAACCAGAAACCATCATATACAAACAAGATGTTATCAGCTTGATTGCTAAACCAAAAGTGTTTGCCTATGCCGAAAAAATAATCGGACCTGAGGTTTTTGACAAAAATGCAACAAATATTCAATCAGAAATTGTAAACGTCTGCGTTTTAAACAAACAATTAGTTGGTAGAGCTTTAGGTAAAATTGATAAAAGTCTTTATCAGGGTTGTTTTCTTCTTAAAATTACACGTCAGGGCAAGGAAATTCCCATCACCAGAAAAACTATTATTCATAAATGCGATATTTTTCAAATAGCTGGCGCAAAAGTAGATGTTGAAGCCATTGTTGAGTATATTGGATTTCCAGAGCGACCTACTGAAGTTACTGATCTTATTACTGTTTCTTTAGGTATTGTTTTTGGAACACTTATAGGATTACTTGCTATAAATATTTACAGCATACCAATATCTTTAGGCATTGGAGGTGGAGTTTTGTTATCTGGTCTTGCTTTCGGATGGTTAAGAAATCTTCATCCCACTTTTGGGCAAATTCCTCAAGGAGCTCAATGGATATTTACTGACTTGGGTTTAAATTTATTTATTGCCTGTGTAGGTATAACTGCTGGACCTCAGGCCTTGCATGCATTGCAAACAAATGGTGGTCCAATTCTTTTAGCTGGCATAATTGTAACTCTTGTTCCTCATATAACTGGAATAATTTTCGGTCTTCTAGTATTAAAATTAAATCCTGTACTTTTATTTGGTGGCTTAGCTGGTGCAGGTACTTCTACTCCGGGCTTAGACACAATTCAGGAAGAATCAGACAGTTCTATTCCAGCCTTAGGTTACACTATTCCGTATGCTATTGGCAACATTCTTCTAACTATCTGGGGGTCTTTAATAATATACTTAATGTAAAATATAGCTTTAAAGAAGAAAAATAAATATGTTATTGTTAAGGTAAGATTATTTTAAATTGTTTTTAAACTCAAGATTAACTCTCTTATGTTTTTTATAACTTAACTGTATGGCCTTGGATTAAGCCTTCAGTTTGCCACTGGACTAGTTCTAAACGATATTTTTTAAACTCAAATTCATCAAAAAGAATTTCCTTGGGAGCTTTTATATTTACATTATAAAAATCCATTGGTAAGGAAAGTCTATAATTAATGGCGTAAAAGTAGGCCTCAATCCCCCATTTTATATCCTTGTTCAGTTGAGTAAGATATTTAACTAGTTGGGTAGAAAAGATTTTGGGGCCATAATAATAATCAGTTGTTTTACCGCAATAGCTACTAATTATAAAATTTAAAAATTCCTCTGTTTTCCTTTGATAGTTCGGATAAGAATTGAAAGAAGCCTCTGATCTTACTGGAATTAACATCCCCTTACTATTTGAATTTAAGTAATGAGCAATAAAATTGGAAGCATGTCTTTCAACAAAATCAAGTTTATCTGTTTGAAGATAGAATAATGAGTCTGCTATTGCTGCTCCTTTTCTAAAACTAGCCTTAAGTTGCTGAGTTAATCCTTTCTCCTCAAGAAGTGTAATATTGGGAAGGCTTCTAATAAACTTTTTTTGTTTTGGTAAAGACCCACCATCAGCAATGATTACAGGAATTCCCAATAAGCTTAATATTCTAATAGTCTTAAATACAACTCTTTCTTCTTCTTTATTTCTAATAAAAGAGATTGTAGCAACTGCTAAGGGCTTCTTTTTTATTCCCATAGTCAAATTTTACCAGACCAGCCCTATATATGCCAAATACAATTTTAAAAGTTTAGTCTAAGTGGTTCAGAAATATAGAGTATATTTTGGGAATATTACAGAGAACAATTCTTAACTCCCCCCGAGTGGACTCGAACTATACTATATAAATCTGGAGCTTATTAAATGAAAGTCTCATTAGTTTCAATTCAGTTGACAATTATATTCCATATTACATAATTCTCTTTATTAATCCCAGTATCCCCTGCTTCCAACCTACAGTATGAGTTGTTCTAGTATTTGTTTTTTTTACCTTTTTGTAGTTTTCTAAATACCATTCATATGATTTAATTAAAGCTTGGGAATTTGAGTATTTAGGCTTCCAACTTAATACTTTTTTTAGTTTTTTTATAGATACATATGAATCTTTATCTGCTGTATCATATACCCATTGGTATAAGGGTGAAAGTTTTAACTTTTCAAATATCCGTAACATTGTCTTTATAAGGTAAGCTGGAGTTTTAAATATCTTTGAACCAGATGCTGCATATTTAAATAATTCATTTAAATCCTTCTCTACTGTTTCAAACTCTTGGGCAGCAATATTAAATGCACCATTGTATTTATTACTCTCTTTTTCAGTAAAAAGATAAATTGTCTCAACTAAATCACCAACATCGAGAAGCTGATATTTATTTTTTCCACTACCTATCACTGGGATTTTCTTCCCATCATGTATCCAATCAAATAATATCTCAAATACTCCTAATCTATGTGTTCCTACAAATGTTTTTGGACGGATAATAGTAACATTTAGTCCTTTTTTTATTGCATTAAAACAAGCTTTTTCTGCTTGAATTTTTGACTCTCCATATGCTCCAACTCCTATTAATTTGTCATCCTCATATATTGGATGTTTAATGGGTATTCCATAAACTGCTGTTGAGGAAATAAATATTACTCTTTTTATTTTGTTTTTTCTGGCAAGATCAAGAATGTTTTTTGTTCCACCTACATTTACATTATAGATTTCAGTTGTTTTGCATAAAGGTAGAGCTGCTGCAGCATGAATAATAATATCAATGTCATTTGTAATTATTTTTTCAAGGGCTTTTTTATTGCATATATCTATATTATTAAAAGTACAGTTTTTTTTTGGATATTCATGTTTATTAAACTTAAGCTTATCAAGAAGAATTAGATTATATTTTTTTTTGGAAAAGTATTTGGAAAGATGCAGTCCTAAAAAGCCAGCTGCTCCAGTTATTAATACTTTCATATTTTACAAATTATATCAGAAAAAGATTTGTTAAAATATAGCTTATGTCTAAAAAAACTCTTAAGGTAGGTTTTGATCTTGATGGAGTTATTCTATATAACCCCATACGCATTTTCAGGCCTATTGCAAGCTTTCTTAAGCCTTTTTTCTTTAAAAAGAAAAAAAATAGTAATAAATCTTTTTATTTCCCTCACTCTAGGCTTGAAAAAATTATGTGGAGAATTCTTCATAAAACTAGCTTTACTCCTGCAAAAGGCTTAGGACTAATAAAGCAGCTTTCAAATGATAATAAAATTGAAACATATATTATTACCGGAAGATACAAATTCTTGGAAAAGGACTTTGTTAAATGGCTTGAAGTTATTAAGGCAAAAACATTTGTAAAGAAAAGTATATTTAATATTGAAAATAAACAGCCTCATATTTTTAAAGAAGAAATGATTAAAAAGCTTGGATTAGATATTTTTGTTGAAGATAATTGGGGTATTGTCAAATATTTAAGCAAAAGGCCATTAAAAACTAAAATATTATGGATAAACAATATATTTGATAAGGGTATTGATTATAAGCACAAGTTTGCTTCTCTTAAGAAAACTGTTGAATATATTAAATCATTATTTTAATCTCTGGTTTTCTTTTTGCGAATTCTTCTTAAAACTTCAAGTAAATTTCTCCCTTCTTCTTTAATTACTTTAGGCTTACCTTTATTTGGGATTAATGACAATACAACTTTAAATAATCCTCCACTTTTTTCTTCTTTTACCAGTAGCTTTGCTTGTTTTACATTTGGCGTTCTTTTAATAAAAAGCATTATTTTATCAAAAAAACCTCCTAAAATGGCACGGCTTTGTTGAGATAAGTTTTTGCTTGTTACTTGAATAATGTCATCTTCTTTTTTTTTGGTAAACAAGGTTAAAATATCTTTTGTGGTAATTATTCCTATTGGATTTCTGTTTAAATCAATTATTACTACGCTTCCTATTTCTTTTTCAATTATTAATCTAAGTGCATCTGTCAGTTTATCTTTTAATGTAAGTGTTAAAACAAAAGATTTTGAAAAATTTCGTACTTTCATATGATAAAAACTTCTTGTTGTTGATTCTTTAGGTGTTGCTAAATAATTTATTAAGTCATAATAGCTTAATATTCCTCTTAATCGCCCATCCTTTCCTATAACAACAAGCTTGGAAATCTTTTCATCTTTAAATAAGCTTATTGCTCTTGTTACTAAATCATCTTCAAAAATACAAATTATTGGCTTTTTCTTGGTCTTCATAATATCTTTTATTGTGATATTAAATAACGGAGAATCTTGAAATTTTGAAATAAGGCGTCTTGCTGATATTATTCCAGTAAATTCCTGCTTTTCATCAAATACTGGAAGATAATGGATTTTTGATTCAATAAATAGCTGTGCTACTTTAGAAATAGGAAAGTTTATTTTTATTCTTGGAGCATGAAACAAACAGTTTTCTACTTTTGCGTTCCCTGGATATGAAGATTTTATTAAACAATAATATGGATTAATTACGCCCAAATATTTCTCATCTGAAGAAAATACAAAAGCAGCATCATGTGAAGTGGATAATTTAGAAAAGGCAGATGATAAGTTCTCTCCATGATAAACCTTAATTATATCTTCAGTTTTTATTATTTGTCTTAATAAAGCCATATATGAATTATACTGGAAAAAAAAGAGATGGAATAAGAAAATGAAAGTTAAGATAAAAACAGAAGAATTATGGCTATTATACTACAAACTTCAGATAGTTCAACCTATAATAATACTATAAGATAGTATTTTATTGCATTTTCTTTATAATTATTGATGATATATAATATTAATATAAAGCCGGGGTGGCGGAATTGGCAGACGCGCAGGTTTCAAAAACCTGTGAAGGCAACTTCATGAGGGTTCGATTCCCTCCTCCGGCACTTATTCAACTATTCTAAGTAGCTCCTTTGGCTTTCTAATAATATAATCAGGCTTATATTTCTTCAGTAGACTATATTTATTAAAACCCCAGGATACAGAAATTATTGGAATTTTTGCTTTTTTGCATGCTTTAATATCTCTTACTTCATCTCCAACATATATTACATCTTCTCTTTCTATTTTATATCTTCTCATAATATTTCTTAATGCTTTGCTTTTACCAAATAAATTATTTTCAGAGTGTATAAAATCAAACATATTCATATTGTTCTTTTTTAAAAAAGCCATTACATTCTTTTTTGAGTTTGAAGAAAGAATACCTATGGACATATTTTTCTTTTTTAAAGCTTTTAATGTTGATTTTATGCCTGGAAATATTTTTACTTTATTCATTTCTTTATGCAAAAGAGACTGTACTTTAAGAACAATAAATGGGACTTTATAAGGAGGTATCTTAAACTCTTTCATTATCTGCCATGGCGTCTTTCCTTTTAAGAGCTCTAGATCTTTTTTTGTAATCTTTTTTATTCCATATTCCTTAACAAAACTATTGGCAATAGCAATTATATGCGGAAGAGTATCTGCTATAGTTCCATCAAAATCAAATATTAGTGTCTTAATATAGTTCATATTCCATGTCATTATACATAAAAAAGCATATATAAATTATATAATCAAAATATCTATGCTCACAGTCATTTTCATATTAATTGCAATATTTATTGTAATTACTGTAATTTTTTCATTTCCCCAGTTTTCTCCTATACCATATTATCCTTCAAATATAAAAGACATGGGGCTTATTCTTAAAGCCTTAAATATTAAAAATGATCAAATAATTATTGATTTTGGAGCTGGAGATGGAATTGTCATTTTTGCATCTGCAAAAAAAGCATACAAAGAAAAACTAAATACTCAGTTTATTGCAATTGAGATTAATCCTATATTAATTTTAATCCTTTACATAAAAAGACTATTTAATCCAAATAAAAATAATATTAAAATCGTGTTTAAGGACATATTTAAAAAAAATTTAGATCTTAAGCTCAACGCTAGATATTTAACCTTTTATTTATATATCTCTCCATGGTTTTTACAAAAAGCATTAAAAAAAATCAAAAATATTAAAAAAAAGAATAAATATATCGTTTCATATTATTATCCAATTAAAAGCCTTAACAAAATTCAAAAGAAAACAAAGGGAAAAAACAATATTTTCAGTTACAATTTATAATATGAGCCTTTTATTATCTGTTGATTCTCAAATCACAGACTTCATAAATCATATAATTCCCCATACAACAGTATTTAATACCCTCTTTTCTTTTTTGTCATTAAAAGGAGATTCTATAGTCATTTGGCTACTGCTCCTTTTAATAACTGTTATTTTTAATAAAAAAATGAATTATAAATTTATATTCTTATTTTTCTTGGTATTTCTAACTACTGTCTTTATAAATGACATCTTGTTAAAAAATATATTTCAAAGAACTAGACCTATTGTAGATTCAAGCTCCTGTCCTTTAAATTTTTCATTTCCATCAGGTCATTCAGCTTGTGCATTTGCTTTAGCTTATGTTTTTTCATCTTTTGATAAAAAAAGAAGGTATTTTTACTATTCTGTTGCCACGCTCATTGCTTTTTCTAGAATTTATCTATACTGTCATTTTATATCTGATGTTGTTATAGGAGCAATTATTGGTTTGATTATAGCTAAAATTATATTATCACTCTTAAAAAAAGGTTTAAAAAAGTAATTATTTCTCTACAGTAAAGAACATTACCCTATCTCCTCTAAACATTAACTCTATCTCTCCTGTTGGGCCATTTCTGTGTTTTGCAATATTAAGCTTTATCACTCTTTTATTTTGGTCAATAAGATCTTCACTTTCATCTTCTCGGTATAAAAACATAACCACATCTGCATCTTGCTCTATTGCCCCTGATTCTCTTAAATCTGCAAGCTGTGGTCTTTTTGAGCCTCTTTGTTCTACTGCTCTTGACAGCTGTGAAACTGCAAGTATAGGAATCCTTAATTCTCTTGCCAAATTCTTTAATCCTTGTGATATTGCAGATACTTCTTGAACACGTGATTCAAAATATCTTCCTCCTACTGCAAGCTGTATATAGTCTACGATTAAAAGCTTTAGATTTTTTTCAATTTTCAGCTTTCTTGCTTTTGTTCTAATTTCCAATATTGAGGCCCCAGGAGTATCGTCTATATATATTGGGGCTTCAGAAAGATCTCCCATTGCATCCGTAAGTGCTTTATAATCCTCATCTGAAAGTTTTCCAGTTTTTAAGCGCCATGCATCAATATCAGCCTGTCCTACTAATAATCTATCCACAAGCTCTTCTTTACTCATTTCAAGTGAAAAAAAACCTACAGGAAGCTTGTCTTTTACTGCAATATTAAGAGCAATGTTTAAGGCAAGTGTTGTTTTTCCTACTCCAGGTCTTGCGGCAAGTACTAGAAGATTTGAATCCTGCATGCCTGATAATTTCTTATCAAGATCAAGATACCTAGTTGCTACTCCTCTAAATTGCGCTCCTCTTTTCATAAAGTCTTCCAATCGTTCAAAGCTTTCAGCTAATATTTCTTTAAGCTCAATAAAGTCACGCTGAAGATGTTCTTGAGAAAGTGCAAATATCTGTACTTCTGCTTCATCCAATAATTTCTTAACGTCTGTTTTTTCATCAAATGATTTTTCTACCATTCGTGAAGACAGTTCAATTAGTTTTCTTTTTGCAAAGCTTTCTTTTACAATTTTTGCATAATGTTCAACATATGCTGACGTAGGAACTGTGTCAATAAGTTCTGATATATAGCTTTTGCCTCCTGCTTTTTTTAAGTTTCCTTGATGTTTTAACTGATTTTGAATTGTAATAAGATCAATAGGTTCTTGCTTTTCAAAAAGATCAAGCATTGCAGAATATACCATTTTATGCTCTGTTAAATAAAAGTGGTCAGCTTTTAAAAATTCAGCTACTAAATTTAATACAGATGAATCAATAAGTATAGCTCCTAATACTGATTTTTCAGCTTGTACATCATGAGGAGGCAATTTTAAAGCGTCAGATGCTGTTGACATAGCTAATTATAATAACTTTTAAATATACATAACAAAGCAGCTTTAAATAATTGTTTAAGGCTCCATTACAAATACTTTTACTTCTTCTCCTAAATCTTCTTTTTTAACAGTAAATTTCTGTTGAGATATAGGATTTTCTACTCCCATTACTTTATTAAACTCATCTATTTCTGCTAATTTATTAAAGTTCTGTTGGTTTATCTTGGGTGATTTATAATGCATAGGAATTACAATTGAAGGTTCTATTTTTTTTATTATTTTCTCTGCTTCTGATGCATCTATAGTATATGCTCCTCCTACTGGAATAAATAAAATATCTATTTCCCCTATTTCGTCCAATAGAGAATCACTTAGAATATGTCCTAAATCACCACAATGTAAAAGTGAAATGTCATCTGCCTCAATCTTATACACAATATTCTCCCCTCTTTGAGCTCCTTGTTCTTTATCATGAAAGGTTTTAAATCCAAAAACACGTATTCCGTTTTTCTCATATTCTCCTGGCATATTTATTATTAAAGGGTCCCCTTCTACAAGGCTACTTTTATTATGGTCTTTATGATTATGAGAAATCGTAACAATGTCAGCTTCTATCTTAGGAAATTTTAAGCTTAACATTTCTGGATCAAATGGATCTGTTATTAATCTGCCTGTTTTAGATTTAATTAGAAAGGAAGAATGTCCTAAATATTTTATTTCCATAAAATGTATATTGAGAATATCAAAAGGGTTTACAAAATTCAAATGATTTGATTTTAGCTTTTATTTACAGTATTCTTCACATATCTCCTTCATTATTTCCTTTCTTTGCTCTTCAGGAAGCTCTTTAATCTGCTCAATTAATTTTACTACTGTATTTTCAATAATAAATTCAGTTATTGTCTCTTTTGTGTTTGAGACAGTTTCCGTAACAACTTCTTTAGTTTGTTCTACGACTCGCTCTATTGTTCCTTCTGTTTTTGTTGCAGTATTTTCTCCCAGAATATCCCCTTGTTTTTCAAGAGTATCAATAATGTCTTCTTTTTGTTCTTTTGAAGATTCATCTTGTCTTTCAATTTTTTTACCTAATACTTCTTCTTTCTCTTGCTTTTTAACTTCTGGCTTTTTTAGCGTACTATATGCAATAACTGCAACAACAACAACAGCTATTAAACCTATTTTAATAAACAAAGATTTAAAATGCTTTTCCTTTTCTAAA
>CAZHJA010000004.1:22498-27377 GCA_964532865.1 uncultured Gammaproteobacteria bacterium | reverse complement strand
TATATCGTAAGATTTATTTGTATTTTATTTTTTAGTATTAATAATCTTTGAAAACTGTAATTTAAAGACAATATTAATCGAAATTATTTTGATACAATGCTTAGATGGCAGAAAGGTTAACTAGAACGTTCTTTGAACAAACAAGAACCAATAATCTAAATTCAGTTGAGAGATATAAAAAATATTGGGAATTTTTTAAAGATAAACAAACTCTTGCCTCAGTATATTTTAGCACTGCAATAACCAGTGGTGGATTTGTACATGTTTATGATGATCCGACTAAAACTCAAAGGGAAAATTCTTTATTAGGGAATCAATTCATAGGAGAATTATCCAAAGATTATAGTATTTCTGAATCTGATATAATTTCACCTCTTGACACAGAAGAAAAATTTAAAAAAGAAGATGAGAATAACTGGACTGAAATTGACTATATGTTTTTTTGGTTTCATATTATGTCAGGAATAAGTCCCGAAGATGCATCTTTAGTTGAAAAATATGTTCGAGGTAAAGTTGATTTCGAAAGTGATAATCCAAATCTTAGTCATGAAGACCGTAGGAAAAAATATGAAGAATTTACATCTGAATATGTTAGGTATTTAGAAAAAGGGAGTATAGAGAAGGATCCAATACAAGAGGTAATTCAATTAGTTGATACAAGGAGTTCTCTTGGATGTTTTGCTGAAGAATTGTTTGCCAAGCATTTAGGAATTACAGTAAGAAAAGCTATAGTTAACAGATCTAGTAAGATTTTTGATATTAATGGTTTAGAAGAACTTACAAAAGCTGGAGCAATTATTCCGCATTTTACTTTTTCTCATGATAATGCTCTTATTCTTGTAGGATAAGCTTAAATTTAAAGTTTGGTTTAAGTAAAAATATGTAACAAACTACCATTTTTCCTTAACCACTTCTCATATTTTTTGTAATCAGGCTCTTTTTCTTTTACCTTATTCCAGTATTTTTTTGAATGATTTGATTCTTGAATATGTGTTATTTCATGAATGATAAGATAATTAATTACATCCTCAGGAGCCATAATAATTTGCCAGCTGAATCTTAGTCTTTGTCTGTTGGTGCATGATCCCCATTTGGTTTTTGCATTTGAAAGTTTAATGCTTTTATATTTAATATTATATTTTTGGCTGTAATACTTAACTTTTTCTGAAATAATCTCTAAAGCCTGTTTTTTATACCAATCTTCAAAATACGCCTTTGCCTTTTTTTTATTTTTTTCTAAAAGATAAAAACCGTTTTTAAAATAAAATGGAATTTCTTGGTTTTTAATAATATAAAGCTTGTATTTTATTCCCAAGTATAAATGCTCTTCTTTATTATTAAATCTTTTTTTATTTATTTTATTCTTTTTTACTAATTTAATTCTTTTTTCTATCCATTGTCTGTTTTCATTTAGAATGCTGTTAATTTTATTATTAAGCACCCATTTTGGAGCTTTTACAATAATTTGAGCATACTCATCTACTTTTACACTAATACTTGTTCTTTTCCATGATTTTATGATTTTTACATTAAGCATTTTTATTATATCGGAAGTTTCGGGAATTGAACCCAGTGCCTCTTGGTTTTTAAACTAAATAGCATTCTTTCAGTCAGTTACATTCCGAATTATTATTGTTTTCCTTTTCCAACCTTATTTTCCATTGTTTTAACAGGTTTCTTTTTTTTCTTTGCTGCAAAAGCTGATCCTCTTTGGTCTTTTCCCTTTGGAACTTCTGATTCTTGTTCTTGTTTTAATCTTTCTTTTTCTTTTTTTCTTCTTTCCTCTTCTTCTTGTTCTTCTCTTAATTTCTTTTCTTCCTTTTGTTTTTCATCTTCCTCCATAATATCTTTTTCTTGCTTTTTAACAAGCTGAAATAATCTTTGCCTTAAAGCTTGAGCTTTCATTTCATCTTCGCTTTTATATGACCCATGCAATTTTTCAATATCCAAAGGAGTAAAGTCTTCTCGTCTTTTCTTTTTTTCCATTTTATGGCTTTCTTTTTCTTGTTCTTCTGGGTTAATTGTTTTTTCTTTTTTAAATGGATTAACTGTATCAGCAACACCTCTTGCAGTTTCTTTTGCTGTGTCTTTACCGAATTTTTCTAATGTTTCAAATGTATTACTCCAAAAACCTACCTTATGTGCCATATATTTTATCTTATGTTATCAAATTATAAGATTGTACTCAATGAATTTGCGTATTATATTCCAAGAAGAGCTTTTCCTTTTTTTGACACCATATTCATACTCCATGGAGGATCAAATGTAAGCTCAATATTAATATTATTCTTTTTAAATCCAAGTTCTTTTATTTTTTGCCTAATATCATCCATTATTGTATTAATTAAAGGACATCCTGGAGTAGTTAAAGTCATAAGAATATTTACCTTATCTTTTTTTACATCTATATGATAAACAAATCCCATGTCAACAACCGAGATATTAAGCTCAGGATCAAGTACTTCATATAGTTTTTTCATTATTTGTTTTTCATTTATTTTTTTCATAATAATAAAGTATAACAAGTGATATAATAATTTTAAGTTAATAATTTAAAATATTTAAATTTATGAATTCATTTAAAGTTCGTTTTATTCCTCTTGGAGGAGTGGTGGGAGTTACTAAGAATCTATATGTATATGAGCTGTATGAAAATGAAAATTTAAAAGATATTTTGATTATTGACTGTGGTATTGGATTTCCAGTGGAAAAAGAACTTGGAATTGATTTTGTAATACCCGACATTTCTTATCTTAAAGATAAAATAGATAAAATTAGAGCTGTTCTTTTGACTCATGGACATGAAGATCATATATCAGCACTCCCCTTTCATTATGAAAACTTGGGAAAACCTCAAGTTTATGCAAGTAAATTAACAAAAGCATTTTTGGAAAATAAATTTAAAGAACATAATCAAAAGCCTGTAATTCAGGAGATAAAGTATGATATGGAATATAGGTTTGGAGAGTTTGCTGTTCAGTTTATACGCGTAACTCATTCTATTCCAGACGCTCTTCATATAAAGATAAAGACTCCAGTTGGAACAATATATCATGGAGCTGATTTTAAATTTGATATTACTCCTCCATATGGGCCTTCTCCTGATTTTTATTCAATAACAAAAGCAGGAAAAGAAAATGTATTGTGTTTGCTTTCAGATTGTCTTGGAGTTGAGCGAGAAGGTTTTACCTTATCAGAAAGCATTGTAGGGCAAACATTTGAAGATGAAATGAGAAAAACAAAGGGAAAATTCTTTATGACAACATTTTCCTCAAATATATCAAGAATTAGACAATGTGTTGAAGCTGCTATAAAATTCAATAGAAAAATTGTATTTTTAGGTCGTTCTATGAAAGAAAATACAAAAATAGCAAAAGAAATTAAATATTTATCTGTACCACATAATTTAACAGGAAAAGAACAAGGAATTTCAAAAATACCTTCAAATAAAATATGTGCTATTGTTGCAGGGTCTCAGGGGCAGTATAATTCTGCATTATCTAAAATTGCAAGAAAGCAAAATCCTAATTTAAAAATTATGCCAGGAGATAAAATTGTTTTTTCTTCAGATCCCATTCCAGGCAATGAAAATGAAGTTTATTCATTAATTGAAGAGCTTTCTGTGGAAGGAGCTGATGTTGTATATTCTGATATTCAGGGACAACTTCATGCATCAGGACATGGAAACAGAGAAGATCTTAAGTATTTGGTTCGATTTACAAATCCCAAGTTTTTTATTCCAATAGGCGGAGACATTAGACATCAGAAAGAATATGCAAATATGGTTGAAGAAATGGGCTTTAAACGCGATAATGTATTTTGTCTTTTAGAAGGAAATAGTATAGTATTTACTAAAAATAACGCTAAACGTTCAGAAAATATTAAAACAAAAAATATTTACGTAGATGCTTATGGAATAGGAGATGTAGGAAGTATTGTACTTAGAGATAGACAAAATCTTTCTTCTGAAGGGATTGTAGTAGCGCTTGTTACAGTAGATAAAAGCATGCAGCTTGTTACAAAACCTAAGATATTGTCAAAAGGTTTTATTTTTGAAAAGCAAGAAAGTAAATTGTTAATTAAAGCATCACAGGTAATTGAAAGTGTTATGAAATCAAAACAAGGCAAGGTTACCAATATCCAAGCTTTAAAACAAGAAATAATTAATTCATTAGAAAACTTTTTCTTAAATGAAAAAGGAAGAAAGCCTTTAATAGTAGCTGAAGTTATACAAGTTTAATACTGCTTTATTATTTATGGCAAAATTGCCTTTTAATTTAAAACAAATTTCATTATTTTTAGAACGTCTTCCTGGAATTGGAGAAAAAACAGCAAATAGGCTTGCTTTTTATTTTCTTCGTATCCCGTCAAATGATTTAAATGAATTTGCAGAAAATGTATCAAATGTTAAATCAAAAACAAAGCTTTGTAAGGTATGTTTAAACGTAACTGAAAATGAAATATGTGAAATATGTGAAGATACAAAAAGGAATAAGGGCCAAATTACTGTTGTTGAAGAGGTGTTGGATTTAATTTCTTTTGAAACTGGAGATATTTATTTTGGAACTTATCATATTCTTCATGGAAAAATAGATCCTTTAAATCATGTAACAGCAGATGATATATATATTAATGCATTGTTAAAACGCATTGAAAAAGAAGGAAAACATGTAAAAGAAGTAATTCTTGCAACAAATCCTGATATGGAAGGAGAAGCAACCGCAATGTATATTAGAAATAAGCTGATGGAAATAAAAAAGAAGTTAAAGTTAAAATTCAAAATAACACGCTTGGGTTATGGATTGCCTATTGGAGCAAATTTAGAATATGCAGATTATATGACCTTAAGGAAATCTTTGGAAAATAGAAATAGTTTTTA
>CAZHJA010000004.1:0-22398 GCA_964532865.1 uncultured Gammaproteobacteria bacterium | reverse complement strand
CATATATAACATTTCATTATACTGGATTTAGTCTTATTTAACAAGTAGTTTCCCAATTATTGCTGCTGTTGATTTTGTGATATTTGTATTAGTTTTTTAGCTGCAAGTTCCTGTGTTTTTTTTATTGCTTCATTAACAGCTTCTGCAATTCTGTTTTCTATAACACCATCTACTTCTATTTCCTGAAGTACCTGATCTCCTCTTACTATTACTTTTACTCCATTTCTTTCTACTACAACCTCTTCCTGTTTTAATGCATCCTGCATTTGTTTTGCTTGTTGCTGAAGCTTTCTCATGTCTCCAAGACCTCCTAATGGATTATTCATAGATATAACACCTCCTTAAAATTATATTAATTACTATTTTTCTTTTATATTATAAAACTCCAAAAGCGCAATCTCAAGTGGTAAAGATTCTATTGGCGTTGATTTAAGTTGATTATATGCTTCCATTAAAAGCTTAATAAGAAGCTTGGTTTCAGACATTGTTAAACTTGAGTCATATTTTTCATCCTCTTCTTGTATTCCTTTATTTTGCAAAAGTATTATTCTTAGTTTTTCAAGTAAATCTTCAAGTAATGATTTGAAATTCCCTCCGCCTTGCGCAAATTCATCAATCCATTTTAATGTTTCTTTAGCGCCCTTCTTTTCAATATTTAAAAGTAAATTATTCTTTCCTCTTATTCCTAAATATTTATCAACCTCTTCAGATGAAACTAGTTTTTGATTAATAATTTCTTCAAGAAGTTTTGTAGCATCTCTAAATGAGTAATCAGAGTGTTGTGAAATAATTTCTAATATTTCGTCTTTAATATCTAGCTTTTCAATTTTCCTGATTCTTTTAAGCATGTTTATTATATCCTGCTTTTTTGCTTTTCCAAAATTAACCTTTATACATCTTGATATAATTGTTTTTGGAAGTTTTTCTAAATTAGTTGTAGCAAGTATAAATATTACTGTTTTAGGAGGCTCTTCCAATGTTTTAAGAAGTGCATTAAACCCTTCTGTAGTAATCATATGAGCTTCATCAATAATAAATACTCTGTAATTTCCCATCATAGGGAGAAATGATGTTTCTTTAATAAGATTTTTAACATCTTCTATTCCTCTATTTGAGGCAGCATCCATTTCCAAAACATCAGTAAATGTTGAGTTATCAATACTTAAACAATTTGCACAAGTGTTGCATGGTTCAAATTCACTGCTTTTTGTTGAAAATTTATTTTTTAAGCAATTCACTGCTTTTGAAAATATTCTTGCAGAAGATGTTTTTCCTGTTCCTTTTTGTCCAACAAAAAGTAATGCATGAGGAATTTCTTTTAATTGAATAGTTTTTTGCAGCATTGTTTTAACGCGTGAGTTATCTATTTCTGAGATTGTTTTAGGTCTGTATTTTAAGTAATACATATTTTAATTTTTTAAGCAATATTATCCATTGCGTGATCTATTAAGTATATCAGTATATCTTCAACTTTTTTTACTCTTTTTGCCGCCATAAGTACAGCTTGAGGATAACATATTATTATTTCTCCAGTTAATTTATCATTATGTGGTTCATTTTTATCCTTGTATTTAAAAGAAAGAACAGGAAGAGCAACATTTTCCTGCTTGTATTTTTTTGACACATCTTTCATTTTATTTTTTCCTACAAATACAATATTTATAGTTAAATCAGGTAGAATTCCTTTTTCAGCAAGAAGTTCATCCCCAATTGTTGCCAACTTTTTTTTATTTATTTTATATCTTGAAGAAGTAATAATATTTATCATCTCTTTCTAAAAAAAACTTTTTTTGGTATTCTTTTTTTACCTTTTTTTAATCTTTCTTTTTCTTCTTCTCTTCTTTTAAGCGAAGGCTTTTTGTAAAAAAGAGCTTTTCGTGCATCACCAACGATATCTTCCTCAATAAAAGTTTTTGTAAATCTTCTAAACAAATTGTCTTTTGGTTCATTTTTGAGTTTTTTAACAACAACCATTAATACACCTCCTTATCTTATATAAAGCGATAAAATTTCACTTTTAATTTATAAGTAGTTAATTGTATTAAATATTCTTGATTAATTCAATGAGTCTTTGTATTGAAATATAAGAAGGTATAGAATCTGAATTACTACTTGACCCATTAAGAAGCATATTTTTGGATATATGTAAAAACCAAGTTGCTTTTTTGTCTTCTGAAACAAGTTTATTATAAAGAGGAGTTAAGTCATATTTTTTATCAGGAAGTGTTTTTATTCTAATATATCCTTTTTCAGGATCTTTTCTTGCTACTAATGTATAGCCTATTTTTTGAGCAAGTTTTATTGCTTCTTCATTTTTTGTTTCCATTACTAATGATTTTCCCCATTTTGATTTAAAAACAAAGCCTTGTTTTATTTCCTTTTCTGCCCTTACTTTATTTTTAAATATATTTAGTATAGAGTCTAATAAAATAAACACAATTTCCATTGTTTCATTTCCGTTTTTTATAGTTTCAACTCCTTTGACCATTTGATGAAGACAACAATCATATTTATCAGATGAAGGTTCCGGGTAATTCACTTCAGCAAAATGATCAGTTTCATTAACAAAAGTTACTAATTTTAATAGAGGAATTGATAGTTTTTGAGAAATTATGTCTTTTTCCAGTAAATATTCATATACAAGCTTTGTAGCAGAAGTATATTCATTAGTTTGATGATGGTCAAATTTCCCCAAACCCGTATCAACATGAATAATATTTGGATTTTCATCAGGAGGCTTTTTATCCAAAGTTGTTCCAGAGTTTACAAATTTGATTTCAGCTTCATTCCATCCTGGCAGAAATCTTTTGATAAGCCAGCAGGAGGCTATTGCGTCAAGATCAGGTGAAATATGAGTAACCAATGTTTTCATAAAGATATATTTAAAATTAAACTTATATGCTTTGTTTATCTAGAAAAAGCGTTAGTGTTTTTATAAATTCTTTGCGACTTCATTGACAGATATTATTTGACTTTCTTTTTGATTTCTTTTTTTAAATTCGACTTTTTCTTTAGTTTTTTTTGAAACAACAAGTCTTATTGGAATTCCAATAAGATCAGCATCGGCAAATTTTTCACCCGCTGCAATATCTTTTCTATCATCAAACAAAACTTCAATATTAGATTCAAGCAGCTTGTTATATACTTGCTTTGCATTATTCATTATTTCTTCATTTTTTAAATCAAGTCCTATTAGATGAATTTGATAAGGAGCTATACTTTCAGGCCACATAATTCCGTAATTATCATGATATTTTTCTACAAGAGCTCCAATAATTCGGGTTGTTCCAATTCCGTAACATCCCATAAATATTTTCCTTTCCTTTCCATATTTATCAGTATATGTAAAGTTAAAGGCATCAGGGAATCTTGTTTCTAAATCAAAAATATTTCCTATTTCAATAGCCCTGTCTTTTTTTAGCTTTCCTTTTTTACATTTAGGACATACTTCTCCTGTTTTTAGTTTTGAAATCTCTTCATTTTGCGCAAAGTTGCATACAGTACAATGTATTAAATCAACTTCTCCAGCTTCAGTAATCACATTAAATTCATGAGAGCATTTTTTTGAAAAATCTCCTCCTGATGCTTCGGTAACTTTTACTTGATTAAATCCTATACGTTTAAATATTTTAAGGTAAACGTCAATCATTTTATGGTAATATGAATTAAAATCTTCTTTATCTTTATGAAAAGAATATAAGTCTTTCATTTGAAATTCACGGCCTCTTAATATTCCGGACTTTGCTCTAGGTTCATCTCTGAATTTTAAAGAAAAGTGATAAAGTCCAAGCGGAAGGTCTTTATAGCTTTTAACATATTTGTTGGCAACTGGAGTAACTATTTCTTCATGAGTAGGGGCTAAAGCATATTCATTATTATGATATCTGCTTTTTGTTTTAAATAACATATCAATATTCCATCTATTTGTTTTTAGCCACAAATTTTTAGGTTGAAGACATGGCATGGATATTTCCTGCGCTCCTTTATCATTTAATTCTTTTCGAATAATGTCTTGGATTTTTGAGTGAACTCTATTTCCTAAAGGTAAAAGAGTATATATTCCGCTTGCCACTTGATTTATAAAGCCTGCTTTTGTAAGAAGTTCATGATTTTTTGACTCATATTGTTTAGAAACGGTTTTTCTTGTTTTACCGAAAAGATTAGAATAAAGCATATTTAATTATACTATAAAAGAGGGAAAAAAAGATAAAAAAGAGGTTAAGATTTTGTAATTTTAAGTTTTTTATTAATAAAACCTAATTTATCTAATACTTTTTTAGTAGTTTCGAATTGTCCTGAAGAATATGTATCTATTATTAGGTTAAAGTACTTTGTGTTAAAAAAATTGTAATTTCCGTATAGACGTTTCCATTTTCCAAAATTTTGCTCATATCTAAGTCCAATATTTTTTTTTGCCTGTTTTATTGTTATCCTATCTCTATTTGCAACTCTGTCAACTCGAAGCGCATCATCTGAACAAACAAGAAGAATACGAAGTACTTTTTTCATATCTCTTGCAATAAACCCAGATAGCCAAGCTTCTATTACCCAATGTTTTTGATTTGAAAGCAGATTTTTTGCAGTTTTTTCAATTACTCTGTCATATTCATCAGAAACTAGTGTCGCAGATGGCATAATTTGTTCTTTAGTATATTTTCTGATAATTTCTCCTGTTGATTTAAACTTCCAATCCATTGGTTTAAGATAGGGCTTTAAGTTATTCATTAATGTGCTTGTTCCTACTCCAACGCCGCCTGATATGGTGATATTATCGTATTTAAGATGCATTGTTATTTATAAATTTTCATTATATCAAAAATTGTTACTATTATTAGAAGTAACAAAAGCGTTGCCATTCCTGCAAGATTTGTATATTGCTCAACTTTTTTATTTACCTTTCTTTTTGTTACCCATTCATATATTACAAATATTAATCTACCTCCGTCTAAAGCAGGAAAAGGAAGAATATTTAAAACAGCAAGATTAAGTGATAAAACAGCAGTAAACTGAAGAACCGCACTTACACCATATTTTACAACCTGATTTGTATAGCTTGCAATACCAATTGGACCTGATATCCCAGCGGTTTTTGTCTTTTGAAATGTAATTAGTTGAAAAAGAATTTTTAATAATTCTGAACCAATTTTCCTTGTCATATTTACAGCTTCAACAAGTCCATAGAATGGAGCCTGATACCAAGGATATTTTTTTATCTCATATGAGGTTATTACAATACCTAAAGAGCCTTCTCCTTTTGGGGGATCTTTTCGAGGAGTTAGATTAAAAGACATGTTTTTTTTATTTCTTTCAATAGTAATTAAAATTTCTTGACCTACAAATTTATTAGTAAGTTCAACAAGTTCTTCAGGAGATGACAATATGTATTCTTTTTCTTTTTTAATTTTTTTAATAATATCTTTTGTTTTAATACCTGCTTTTTCTGCAGGAGAGTTTTTTTGTACTGTTTCAATAATAACTTTATTTGTATTAACAGGAACCCCATTTGTAAATAAAATTGAAATAAGAAGCCATCCTAAAAGAAAATTACCAATTACTCCAGCCAGAACAACTGTAGCTTTTTGCCATGGTTTTTTATTTGAAAATGCACGATTTTTTAATTTTAGATTATCTTTTTTTACACCATCTAGCTCTTGGTATTCTTCCCCATATAGTTTATTAAAACCTCCAAAAGGGAGGATGTTTATGCTATATAGTGTTTCACCGATTTTAATACCAAAAAGTCTTGGAGGAATTCCAATTCCAAATTCTTCAACTAGAATTCCATTTTTTTTAGCAGCAATAAAATGTCCTAATTCATGTACTAAAATTAGTACACTTAGGATTAAAATAAAAATAATTATACTTAGCATATTGTTAGTTTAACAAATAACATGAAGATTACACGTTAAGAATCTCTTTATCTTTTTTCTCTTTAATTTCAATAATTTCTTTCATAAAATCTGAAACAGCACTATCTAGAGCTTTTTCATTTCTATATTTTTCATCTTCTGACATTTCTTTATTATCAAACATCTTTTTTATTTTTCTTTTTTCGTCTTCTCTTTTTATTCTTAATTCTTTTTTCTTTTGTTCAATAATTTCATGTGAAATTTTTGTTAATTTTATTCTTTGTTCTTCTGAAAGTGGAGGAATTTTAATGATAATTCTATTTCCTTGTACGCGTGGACTTATCCCTAATGGTGATTTTAAAATTGATTTTTCAATATCCGAAATTGTAGATGCATCAAAGGGAAGAATTATTAAAGAAGATGGCCCTTCTGTTGTAATGTTTGCAAGCTCAAGAAGACGAAGTTTTGTTTGTCCTCCGTATGTTTCAACAATAAGATTTTCAACAAGAGAAGGATTTGCTTTTCCTGTACGGATAGATTTTAAACTTTCTTTTAGGCGATTAATAATTATTTTTCCTTCATCTTTAATTTTATCTGCTAATGCAATCATTTTATAAATTAAATATACATTATTTTTCTCCTAATTCCCATTTTAAAAACCTTCCAATTTTAATATTTTCTCCAAATTTCAAAATCGATTCTTTAATTAAGTCAGATACTTTTTTAGCTGGATCCCGTATATATTCTTGGCTTAAAAGTTTACTTTCTTTTAAAGGAGCATTTGTAGCAATTTGCATTGCAAGTTCTTGTCCTAATTTTTCAAATTCTAGATTTTTGGCTACAAAATCTGTTTCACACAGAAGTTCAAGCAAACCTACGACTTTTTTATTATGATGTACATAACAAAAAATTGCACCTTGTGATGTTGATCTTGATACTTTATCAACAACTGTTTTTGCTCCCCATTTTGAAAGAAGTTTTTTAGCTTTTTGTATATCATTTGTCTTTTCAAGAGCTTTTTTACAAAGAGATATTGATATTCCTGTTTCTTTACGTATTTTTTTGAGTTTTTTATAGTCCATATTTTTAAAAAGTAAATTAGTTTTTAGTATATGCGTTAATGATTTCTTTTACTAAATATTCAATTGATGTTTCTGAATCATCATTGCCTGGTATAGGATAATCTATAATGTCAGGATTAACATTAGTGTCGCAAACGGCAACAATTGGAATTTTTAATTCTCTTGATTCTTTTACAGCATTTTTTTCTTTTTTAATATCAACAATAAATATTGCATTTGGTAGTTTGCTTATTTTACTTATTCCTCCATAATGATGTTCTAATTTGCGTAATTCTTTAGTAAGTTTTACCTGTTCATGCTTTACAAACTTTTTCCAATTTCCTTTTTCTTTGTCTTCTTTCATCTTATTTAACTTATTAACGTTTTTTATTATCATATCAAAGTTACTAAACAGTCCCGCAGGCCACTTAACAGTTATATATGGAATTGAATTCTTATTGCACAATTCCTGTGTAAATGAAGAACCTGACTTTTTAGTCAATACTACTAACATTTGCTGGTTTTCTTTTTTAAGCTTTTTTACATACGCAATTGCATTTTCTAGAAGTTCTGCTGTTTTTGTTAAATCAATAACAGAAACACCATTTTGCATTGTATATATATATTTTTTAGCTTTTGGATGTATACGGTTTTTTTTATGTCCAAGATGTACTCCTGCTTTAAAAAGTTCTTTAACTTTATTGTTTAAATTAGTCATAGTTTTAAATTTTAGCAATAAGAAGCACTTTTTGCAATCATTAATTAGGAATTTACAGTAATATTATAATTTTAATGATTTTAAAAAGTTTCTAAATTCACCGTTAATCTCAGGATGTCGAAGAGCAAATTCAACAACAGTTTTCATATATTCAAATTTATTGCCTGTATCATAATATTTTCCATTTTGAATAACTTTTGTATATATTGGAACTCCTTCTTTTTTTAACGTATTAATTGCATCAACAAGCCAAATCTCTCCTCCTTTTCCCGGTTTTACTTTCTTTAATGCTTTAAATATATCTGGCGGAAGAATATAACCTCCATGGGTAGCAATATTTGATGGCGCTTGCATAGGATCTGGTTTTTCAATAATTTCTTTTATTTTATAAATATCTCCACTTACTGCTTCAAGGTCGGCAATTCCATATCTGCTTAAATCTTCTTTTCTTTTAATTTCTACTCCTGATATTACAATACCTCCATATTTTTCATGAACCTCCATCATTTGAGAAAGTCTTGGAGGTGAAGAATAGATAAATTCATCACCCCAAAGTACAGCAAATGATTCATTGTCAATAACAGGTTCTGCTGTTAAAACAGGAGTACCGTTTCCATAACAACCTTTTTGCCGAATATAAATAAAGTTTGCCATTTCAGCAATTTTTTTAACTTCTAAGAGCAAAGCTTCTTTTTTCGCATTAACAAGATTTTTAATTAAATCTTCAGTTGGAGCATCAAAGTGATCTTCAATTGCCCGTTTATTTGAACCTGTAATAATAACAATGTTTTTTACTCCGGATTCCACAGCCTCCTCAACTACATATTGGATAACAGGCTTTTCAACTATTGGAAGCATTTCTTTTGGCATTGCTTTTGTTTGTGGAAGAAATCTTGTTCCAAAACCTGCTGCAGGAATAACTACTTTTGATATTTTTTTATTATTGGCCATATTACTCAAATTTTATTGTAACCTTCTTTTCAAGTTCAATATTATTGATTGCCGCTGAGATTTCTGCTATTCCAGTTTTATTAGATGTTAGTATGAATGTGGCCTTGCCTGTTTTTTTTTCAGATTTTATATTATTTTGGTTGATGCTTCCTAATGTTGTTTTTAAAACAACATTTTTACCCTCAAGAGGGCGGTTGTCTTTATCTCTTGCAAATACATTTATTTCAATAGTTTTTTTTTCATATACATTGGAACTTAAAGGCCATGCAATAATTATTGAATTTTGTGCAGAAGGATCATTTGTCTTACTTGCTCTTGCAAGATTTTGAGTAGGGTTGTTTATAAAAATTATTGAAATAAATAAAAGAAAGGAAAAAACAAAAATTGATATGAGTGCAATAAGCTTTTTGTCCATATTGATAGAATAACAATAATCTAATATTTTGTCAATATTTAGTTTTATTATTCATATTACTTTTTATACAAATTTAAATTATGTTAAAAAGCCCTTTGTTTTTAATATTTTAATTATTTTTTTATGAATTACTTTAGGTGTTAAAAGTTGTTTATTTTCAATACACTTAACTTTTTCCCATTTGTATTTTTTTGAAAGAAATAAATACATTTTTTCTGCAGCCTTTATATGATTAAGATCTTTTTCGTGAATATCTTTTTTTCCATGAAGATAATTTCTTTGTCCTTTTTTTTGAGTTAGTTTCCGACCCATTTGCCATGGAACATAAAGATAAATTACAAGATCTTCTTTTGGAATTTTGTGAACTTTGTATTCAAGTTCATAAATCCACTTAAGAAATATTTGTTTATCTTCTTTATTATTGAACTTTGCAGCTTGATGACCCATATTAGATGTTGCATACCTATTTGCAATTATTATTCCACCTTTTTTTAAAAAATCTTCCATTTCTTGTTTTACTGAAGCTCGATCTAATGCGTAAGCAAGTGATGCAAGATAGGGAGAAACTTGATCTATATCGCCAAATTCTCCTCTTAAGAATTTGGCAACTGTTTTTCCATGAAATGAGTTGTAATATTGAGGAAAATCCATGTATTTTGTAGGAGCCTTTTTCTTTTTTAAATAATCAACAAGAAGCTTTGCCTGAGTTGTTTTTCCTGATCCATCTGCTCCGTCTATTACAATAAAAATACCTTTTCTTTTTTTTAATGTATTTATATGTTTAATGAAGTTTTTAATTGAATAGATAAGTTTACCTCCATTATAATATTCAATAAATAGCTTGTCAGAAGGATTTCCGGCAAGCATTGGTGAAATTTTATCTTCATAATTTTCATAAAGAAGTGCCAGTACTGGGATATTGTGCATTAAAGCATATACAATCTCTCCTCCAACGCCAAGTGATGGTTTTGATACTTCAGCAATAATACAGTCTGCTTTATCAATTAGCTTTTTTTGTCGTGCAAATATCTCTGCTTTTGTTATGGCGGAGTCTTTTAAAAGAAGATTTTTTTTGACAATCTGCTCGCCTGAAAGTAGTTTAATATTTGATTTTTTTATTAACGAAATAATTCTTTTATAATTGTTTTTTAAATCTTTATTTCGCCTTGTAGAAGCGGTAAAGTAGATATTAAGCATAATATTTGTTTTAATTTATAATTTTACAATCTCTCCCTCTTTAATCTTGTCTTCCAATATCATTTTTGATACTTTACTTTGAATGTTGCTTTCAATTAATCTTTGCATATCTCTTGCACCAAATTCCTGATTATAGTGGTTATTAACCAAGTTTTCCACATATTCTTGTGAAACTTCAAGTCTTATCTTATGAAGTTTAAAAAAATTGTCTTTTATTCTTTTTATTATTTTCCAAGCAATTTTAATTATTGTTTGTTTATTTAACAAATTATATGTAATAATCCCGTCAAAACGATTAAGAAATTCAGGATCAAATACTTGATTATAATCTTCTCTTACATTTGATGTTGCAATAATTACAAGGCTTTTGCAGTCTACTCTTTTACCAAACCCATCTGTAAAATATCCTTCATCAAGAATGGTTAAAAAGATATTTATTAAATCCTTATCTGCTTTTTCAATTTCATCTAAAAGAAGGACTCCATAGGGTGTTTCTCTTACTTTTTGAGTAAGAAGTCCTGGATTATTAGTATCAGTTGAACCTATGAGTTTTGAAATATCCCCCTTTGTTTGATATGAAGACATATCAAAACGAATAATATATTTTTCAGATCCAAAAAATTCTTTACTTAATACTTTTGCAGTTTCTGTTTTCCCAACACCTGTTGAACCTAAAAATAAAAATGAGGCAAGAGGCTTTTTTCTTTTGCCTAAAAGAAGAAATGAATTTTGCATACTGGATGAAATTTTTTCCATTGCTTGTTGTTGGTCAATTACTTCATAATTAAGTAAGTCTTTTAAATTAAGAAGCTTTTGCTTTATGTTTTCTGTTAATTTAGTAGGAATATGAGTTTTTTCTGAAAGAACTTCATTTATGTATTCAGGAAGCACTTTGGTTTGTTTTTTTACCTCTTTTGTATATATGCAGACGCTATCTAAAAGTTCTATTGCTTTTTCAGGAAAAGGTATTTGTGTGATATAGAACTCGCTTTTATTTATGATGTCATAAATAGTTTTATATGGAATAATTACACCATATCTTTTTTCAAATCTTAAAGCCGTAAAAAGAATAATTTCTAGCGCCTGTTCTTTTGTAACTTCATGGACTGTAATATTGGTAAATAGTATTCGCAACTTTTCTTTTGGAAAAACAAATTTTTGATAGGCAAAAGGACTTGTCATGCCAATAAAATGAATATTTGGTGTTTGTGCATATTTTTCAATTGATATGGTCATATCCACGTTTCCATGTCCGCAAAATATATATTTTTCAAAATTATCAAGGAGTAAGATTGTGTTTTTAGCATCTGATGCTTCTTTTAATATACTTTCAAAAAAGTTTTCTCTTTGTTTTTGATCAATATATGTATCTAGAACTTTTTCCATATTAAGTTTTAATACGCGCTTATACATAAGTAGAGGGCTAGATAGTCCTTCATATAGTTTTTTCGAAAATAAATCAACAATAGTATGTTTTCCAATACCCTCCTCTCCGACAATAAGAACATTAGATTCTTTATTTTTCAAAAGCGCTCTTTCAATTTCCTGAATTTCTTTTTTTCTTCCAATAATATTTTTAATTTTACTTTGGTATTTTGGAGTAGTTAATTCTTCTGAGTATTTATCCAAAGTAGGCGTATAGCCTACTGCCCAATCTCGACCAATAGGAGGAATTGTAAATAGATTTTGAAGTTTCCACCACTGAGATTTACTTTTTTGTTTTAAATAGAGATTTTCAAACCATTTTTCTATAGCTTGATAATTTTTTTGTTCAAGTAAATGGAGTTTGATAAAGTTCTTTTTTAATTCTTGTTTTTTTTCTTCCTCTGATTTTTTGATAAGGCTTATAAAATAAAGGAATGGAAGAAGAAGGATTAATACAATCAGAGAAATTGGAGCGCTTACTACAAGAACGATCTGGATTAGGAAATAAAAAAGGATAATAAGAAAGCGCATAGAAAATCCAATACAGCATGAAATGAAATTAAAAAACATACGAATAGTCCATTCTTGAAGAGAGAAACCTCTTTCTTTTTTCGTTGAAACCATATTTTTCCAAGGAGTAAATAAAGTTCTTAAAAAGGCAAGTATAGAAAAAAAATATGGAAGAAATAAAAAAAGATTAAATAGACCCTGAAAGTAGTTTATTAAAGTAATTTTTACAAATTGAAAGAAATTTTTATGCATAATAAAATGATTATATATAATAATTAAGATAGTGTGGAGATTAAATAATGTTTAGCAGATGTTTGTTTTATAGAACAAAAAGAACAAAGCTTTATAATATTAGTATTTATACGGCAATTGGAGCTTTTATGCTTGGATGTGATTTATAACCTATAAGTTCAAAATCTTCGTATTTAAAATCAAATATGCTTTTTACTTTTTTATTTATCTTTATAATCGGAGCTTTATACGGCTTTCTTGTAAGTTGAAGTTTTACTTGGTTTTTATGATTTGAGTAAATATGAAGGTCTCCAAATGTATGAATAAATTCATAAGCTTTATATCCTGTTACTTGAGCAACCATCATTGTAAGAAGAGCATATGAAGTAATATTAAATGGAACTCCTAAGAATAAATCTGCGCTTCTTTGATATAGCTGGCAGTACAGCTTATTTCTTACAACATAGAATTGAAATAATGTATGGCATGGGGGAAGAAGCATGTCTTCAATATGTTCTACATTCCACGCACTTACTATAATGCGTCTGGAAAATGGCTTTTTTTTAAGTTTTTCAATTATAATTTTAATTTGATCAATTTCTTTATCCTTGCTGGTTTTCCAATGGCGCCATTGTGAACCGTATACAAGGCCAAGCTCTCCCCATTTTTTTGCAAACTTATTACTCTTTTTTATATTTTCAATAAATTCCTCTTGTGTTAATTTTTTGCCCTTTGTTTTTTGAAGATAGTTTTTATAAGGCCATTCATTCCAAATATTTACATTATTATCAACTAAATATTTAATATTTGAATCTCCTTTTAAAAACCAAAGTAGTTCGTGAATAATTCCTCGTATAAACATTTTCTTTGTTGTAAGAAGAGGGAATCCTTGGGATAAATCAAACCTTACTTGTCGTCCAAATACACTTTTAGTTCCTGTTTTTGTTCTGTCATCTTTATATTTTCCATTTTTTAAAACATCTTTAAGAAGTCCAAGATAAACCTGTTCTGAATTTGTAGTTGTTTTCATTATTTTTTATCAGTACTTCCCCACCCTCCTCTTGATTTTGTTGAAAGTACTTTTTTTTCAGCAAATAAAGAGGCTTTTGTAATTTTAACCAAAAGTGCTTGAGCAATACGAGCTCCTTTTTTTATTTGAACTTTATTTTTTGAAAAATTAATTACCTGTAATCCAATTTCATCATTGTCTCCATGATAGTCTTGATCAATTATTCCAACACTGTTTGCAACAAATAGATTTTTTTTCATTGGAAGAGATGATCTGCATGTTAGCATTAAAAAATGATTAATAGGTACTTTGACAATTAAATTTAACGGAATAATTGTTGGTTTAAATGGAGGGATTATTGTATTAACTCTTGCATAAAGGTCAAATGCCGCAGATCCTACAGTGTGATACTTTGGTAAAGGAAGGGTTTTATTTATTCTTTTGACTTGAAGTTTCATATTAATTTCATGATAGATATTAGCAGAAAAATTGTAATATGTAAAACATATTTTTTACTTTACCAATCAATATATAATTTTAAGTGTGGCCGCTGAGGGACTTGAACCCCCGACCTATTCGATGTAAACGAAGCGCTCTAGCCAACTGAGCTAAGCGGCCTTTGTGCGCGCTAATGGAGTCGAACCAGTGCTCTCTTCTTTATCAGAGAAGTGTTTTACCGTTAAACTAAGCGCGCTATTTAATAATTATATCACGTACAAGTACTCATTCAAAGGGTGTTAATTGTTGAAATTTTTTATAATTTTTTGTTATATAATCAAAATATGCTTTACTTTTCAGAACTTCAAGGCAAAAATGTATTTACTGAAGATATGATTAAAGTGGGAAAGCTTGAAGATATGATTTTTAAAGCTTCAGAAAAAGCCGTTATAACAAAGCTTGTTATTCGTAGTTTAAAAAAAGAAGGACTTATTATTCCTTTAGAAAATATCCTTAAAATTAATAAAGATATAATAATAAAAAAAGAATATAATATTTCAGAGCTTCAGGAGGATGAACTTTTTGTTTTAAAAAATATTCTTGATAAACAAATTATTGACTTTATAGGAAACAAGGTTGTTCGAGTTAATGATGTTATTATACAGGATAAAGGAAAAGTATATGTTTCTGGTGTTGATATTGGTATATTTGGAATTTTAAGAAGATTTAACTTAGAGGATTTTGCATTTAAATTATTAAGGCTGTTTAATATAAGAATAAGTCAGAAGTTTTTGTCATGGGTTGATATTCAGCCTCTTGAGCTTGCAAAAGGAAATGTACGCTTGAGAAAAGAAGAAGAAAAGCTTGAAAAACTAAGGCCTGAAGACTTGGCTGACTATCTTGAACAGACAAATATTGTGAATGTAAGAAGGATTCTGGGGATTTTAGATGAAGAATTTGGTGCAGAAGTTATTGAGAACTTAACTATAAATTATCAAATAGAGCTTTTCAAACACTTTACTTCTTTAAAAGCATCAAAAATTCTTTCATTGATAGACCCTGATGAAGCAGTTGATATTCTTTTGGCATTTCCAAAAAAAAGAAGGGAAGATATATTGCATTTATTTTCAAATAGCAAAAGGAGAGAGATTGAACACTTGCTTAATTTGTCAAAAACACCTATTGGAGACATTTTAACAACAGAGTATATTACTGTAGGCCCAGAGACGATAATAAAAGAAGTAAGTAAATTAGTTCGAAAAGAAAATTTTGATTTTGCCTCAATTTATTATATTTATGTTATTAACAATAACAATCAATTTGTAGGAGTCTTTGATTTGCATGATTTAGTTTTTCAGCATCCTGATACACCTGTTTATAAATTCATGACTCAAAATGTTATTGCTGCATATCTTTCAACTCCAAGAGAGATTGTTTTGAAAAAAATGCTAAAGTATAAACTTCTTGCGATGCCTATTATTAATAAGGATAAAAATATTTTGGGAGTTGTAACTTTTGATGATATATCTGAATTTATTTTAAAATCACTTGAATGAAAATTCCCATTTTTAAAAAGATATATGGAGCCTTATTTTATTCGTTAAAAATAAGGCTTTTAATGTTTCTTGCAGTATTTGGTCCTGCAACCATTACTGCTATGGCTGATAATGATGCTGCTGGAGTTGCAACGTTTTCTTTAGTTGGTGCAAAATTTGGCTATTCAATTCTATTTGTGCTTTTTTTTGTTACTATACTACTTGCTCTTACTCAAGAAATGGGAATAAGGATGGGTATTGTTACAGGAAAAGGACTGGGTGATTTAATAAGGGAAAGATATGGAATAAAAATATCAATATTTACTTTTGCTGCATTATTTATTGCAAATATAGGCACTACAATTGCAAATTTCTCTGCTCTTAAAGTTACTGCTTCTATGTTTCATATTCCAGTTATTCCTATGATTTTGGGGATAATTTTAATTTCTTTTCTTTTTATATCAAAAGGTAATTATAAAACAAATCAGTATATTTTTTTAATTTCAAGTATTTTTTATTTTTTCTATATTTTATCAGCAGTTAAATCTAATCCCGATTGGGGATTGGCAGTTAAAAGTATATTTATTCCAACTGATATTAAATTAAGTAAGGAATTTATTTTCGCCTCAATTGCCGTTATTGGTACTACAGTTACTCCATGGGGTCAGTTTTTTATTCAAAGCTATATAAATGATAAGAAAATTTCTCCTGATAAATTAAAGTTTTCACAAATAGAAACATATTTTGGAGCATTTTTAACTAATATATTTGCTTTTTTTATTATCTTAGCTACAGCGGCAACTTTATATATTAGAAAAATTCAACTTGTATCAGGAGAGCAGGCTGCTCTTGCTATTGCTCCATTTGCAGGTGAAATGGCTAGTTTACTATTTGGTGTTGGACTTCTTAATGCAGGATTCATGGGGATAGTTATTGTTTCTCTTTCAACAGCATATGCTTTTTCAGAATTTTTTGGTGTTGAAGGAAGTTTAAATAGTCCTTTTCACAAGGGCAAATCGTTTTATGTACTTTTTTTACTTCAGCTTGTAATTGCTGCAGCAGTAGTATTGCTTCCTACAATTTCATTATTTAAGATTGTACTTTTTACCCAATCATTAAATGCAATATTACTTCCTATTGTATTTTATTTCCTTTTAAAGCTTATTAATAATAAAGATTTAATGGGTAGATACGTAAACAGCACTTGGTATAATTGTTTTGCAATTATTTCCTCAATACTAATTATTGCAGCATCAGCATTTACATTTATTAGTTATTTTATTTAATAAAATAAAAATATATGAAAAAACTTATAGTTGTTGCAGATTTTGTTAATGATTCGCTTATTTGCCAGGAAGTTCGTTCAATAGTTGAAGGATATTTGAAATCTTCAGAAAATGCAAATATTTCTTTTGTTTCATCTAGTTTGTCAACTATTAATACTGCATATATTTTGTCTTGTGTTATTGAAATTGAAGAAAAATATGGCAGGCCAGGTCATAGTATCATTTTTCAAAATACAGATTCTCAAGTTCAGACACAAATTCATGCGCAAGATGCAAAAAAAGCAGATTTTCTGATAATTAAATTAATGTCAGGAATGTATGTATGCGGTCCAAATATAGGATATGATTTTTCGCTTATTAAAGACAAAATTGATCAGGCATTTGTTTATAAAGGATTAAATAAAGGAGATCAGTTTGATCTAAGACACCATAATTTAAGAATATGTGCTCATTTAATGGATGAAATGGAAGATGAATTAGATCTTGAAGAAGTAAATGCTGATATTATACCTAATTTAAAAGGATATTACATTGGACACATTGATGGTTATGGAAATATAAAGACAACAGTAACTCACGAGGATTTTAAAGGAAAATATGAATTTGGAGATATTGTTAAATTAAAAATCAATAATATCGAAAAAAAAGCAAAATATGTTGAGAATCTTTTTAAAGGAGAAGTTGGTGAATTAGTTATTTATCCAGGACAGTCAGGAAAAAAAGATAATAAATATTTAGAAATATCCATATCTAATAAAGACTCTTCTGAAAGTAATCCTCAAACTGCAGTTTACGAATTTGATACTCCAAAAACAGGTACTTTTATTAAAGTTATTTAATAAAGTTTTAATTCAAAAAACGGGCTAGGAAAAAGAAAAAAAAGAAAGGAGGTGATCCATCCGCTCCTTCCAGAACGGATACCTTGTTACAACTTAACCCCCATCGCCGAAAAAATCCTCTCTGCTCACAAGGAGCAGATTCAAATCTTCCCGACTTTGTTGGCTTGATGGGCGGTGTGTGCAAGAGGCAAGAACGTATTCACCGCGGCATGACTGATCCACGATTACTACCAATTCCGCGTTCATGAGGTCGAGTTGCAGACCTCAATCCCCACTGAGAAAAGCTTTCAGAGATTTGCTTATCTTTACAGACTCGCTATACTCGTTGTTTCTTTTCATTGTAACATGTGTGTAGCCCAGGGTATAAGGATCATGCTGACCTGACGTCTGCCCTTCCTTCCTCCACGACAATATGTCGTGGCAGTCTCCTGTGACAAATATAACACAGGATAGGGGTTGCGCTCGTTGTCCCACTTAAGGGCACTCTTCACAGAACGAGCTGACGACGGCCATGCAACACCTGTGCTAGCCTTCTTACGAATTTTTCCTGTTTCTAGGAAATAGGACGCTAGCATGTCAATCCCTGGTGAGGTTCTTCGGTTTGTTTCGAATTGAACCACATGTTCCACTGGTTGTGTGCCTCCCCGCCAATTCCTTTGAGTTTTAACCTTGCGGTCGTACTCCCCAGGCGGCTTGCTTAACGGGTTACCTACGCCACACTTTTTTCAAAAAATGAAATAAATGCAGCTAGCAAGCATTAGTTTAGGGCTAGGACTACGCAGGTCTCTAATCTGCTTCGCTACCCTAGCTTTCGTGTTTTAGTGTCAATTATCTTCCAGAGAATCGCCTTCGCCACTAGTGTTCCCTAAGGTATCAACGCATTTCACTACTCCTCCTTAAGTTCCATTCTCCCTAAAGATAATTCTAGATTATCAGTATTATCTTTCTTATTTCCGTTGAGCGGAAAGATTTAAAAGATAACTTAATAAACCACCTACACTACCCTTTATGCCCAATAAAACCGGATAACGTTTGGAGCCCACGTATCACCGACGCTTCTGGCACGCAGTTAGCGGCTCCTTTCTAGTAAAGTACCGTCAAATCTTTGAATCAAAGACCTTCTTCCTTTACCACAGTAGTTTACACTCGTTAGAGCTTCTTCCTACACGCAGTGTCGCGCGATCAGACTTTCGTCCATTGTCGACTATTCCTGATTGCTGCCTCCCGTAGGAGTGGGGACCGTGTCTCAGTTCCCCTCTGGCTAAACACCCTCTCGGGCTAGCTACCCGTCATAGACTTGGTGAGCTATTACCTCACCAACAATCTGATAGGCCGCAGGCTTATCCCTTGACAAATAGTTATATTCTTTACTATTCCAAAAAAGGAATAGACTATGGAGTATTACCCCCGATTTCTCGGGGCTATTCTCCATCAAGGGGCAAATTCCTACGTGTTACTCAGCCGTCTGCCGCTGAATTCCATATTGCTATGAAACTACGCTCGACTTGCATATCTAAAGCACACTGCCAACGTTCATCCTGAGCCAGGATCATACTCTTAAAAAAATTAGGAAAAAATCCTAACCCGTTATTTGAACTAAATCTATATGTCAATGTACAATAATAAAAGCAATCAATTCTATTAAAATTTGGAAACAAAGTCAACACTAGTTTTATTTATACTCTTTTTATTTATAAATTAACTTCTTCAGTTGCTGGTACAATAGGAGGAATTACATTTTCTTGACTTTCAGGCATAATATCTTGTGAGGGCTCAATTCTTAAAGCTTCAAAACTTTGTGTTTTTGAAATATCAACACCTGAGTAAACATAAACTCCCATTCCTTTTTTTAATGAATTTATAGTTAATCTTAAAGGAATAGGTTCTGCTGCGGGCTCTTTATATCTTGAGATTTCAGTATCTTTTGTTATAGCTATTACATATTCTTTTTCTTTTTGTTCTGTTTCTTCATAATAATTTCCTGGCATGATACCATTTGAAGGAGGTAGTTGAGCTTTAATTGTAATTGAATTATTATTTACAGCTATTATTGTTCCAGAGATATTGCTTACAATTTCTGGCATTTCAATATAATTTGCTTGAAATTCATAAGTATTTAAAGTTCTTAAGTCTCTATCTGTGTTTATATTAATATAGTCTCCTACCTTTATGTCCTTAATAGTGTATTCCTTTTGTAGTGGAGGTGTTGGTGAGATAAATAAATATTCAGTACGTATTTGCTGTCTATTAATAGTCATATTTTCTGCTGCTGTTATTTTATAAGTAAGCGTTTTTAGACTTGGAGTAGGCATAGGATTACCTTCTTCAGGGATCATTGGAGGAACAACACCTTCATCTAACATAACCTTTTTACTTATAGTAATTATATTCCCCTCAATTTTCTCAACTTTTCCTGAAAATGAATTAACAGGAGTCGTAAGATATAAAATATCAGAAGATATAGTTTGTTTTGAATCTGGAGCGAATAACTTTCCAAAAAGTGTTGATTTATTAAATAAAACCAATATTGTTACTATAAGAATAATAAATATTAAACTAAATGCAATTAAAAGCTTATTTATACTCATATTTTAAATATATAAATGTTATAAAATAATGTCAAGGCCTATTTTAATAAATTAGCGCATTAATAATTTATCTACATCGTTATTACTTTTTGCAATTTTTATTATCCCCCTTATAGTTGCGTCTTCTGGATTTTCTGTGCATATCGTATCAATTTTTAATTCTTTTGAGAAAAATACATCAATGTCTTTAACATTTGCAATTCCTCCTGAAAGTATAATTCCTCTTTTATATATCTCTTCAATTGTTTCTGGAGCTGAAGTTTCAATTAATTCTTTTATTCCATCAATAATTTGATTTAAATGAATAATTATTGCTTCTTTTATATCAGCTGTTTTTATTCGTATTGATTTTGGAAGTCCAGACTCTAAAGATTTTCCCTTTATAGTTGCATTTTTGTCTTCTTTTCCAAAGCTTAAAATATTGATTTTTAGGTTTTCACAAGTAGTTTCTCCTAATATTACTCCATATTTTAAATATATATAGTTATAGATTAATTTATTCATGTAGTCTCCACCATTTTTTAATGTTTTATGATTTATAATTCCTCCACTACTTATTATTGCCATTTCTATTAATCCTCCACCAAGATCAATAATAAGATTGGGTTTATGAGAAAAGACATTGAGATTACAACCTGCCGCTGTTGCGATAGGCTTTTCAATTACTTTTACAGTTGAACATCCAGCTTTTAATAAAGCCTCCTCAACTGCTTTTTGCTCAATTTGTGTTGCTACAGAGGGAACTGTAGCAATTGCATTTAAAGGAGGTTTTAAAAAAAACTTAGAATAATATGGATATATTGATTTTTCCAATGCTTTTTTTATTAAAACAACTTCACCATCAAAATGAGATATTATTCCATTAATAACGGGTCTTGAAATCTTTAAGAAACTAGGGGCTTTGCCTAGAATTGTTTTTGCATCTTTTCCAAAAAAAATATACTCTTTTGTTTTATTATTAAATCCCAAGTATGTGGGTTCTTTATATACGACCCCTTTATCTTTAATTGCAATTCTTGTTGTACATGTACCAAGATCAAAATATATTTGGGAATATAAAAAAAAAGGGAGATTGATATTTTTGATTTTTTTAATAAAATTAGACATATGCTAAATAAAATAATTCGCTTTTTCTATTATATTCTTTTTTTCATAACACCTTTTTTAATGTCATCTTTAACCTCAGAACTTTTCGAGTTTAATAAAATGATGTTTATCTACTTTATTGCAACTTGTATTTTTTTCTTTTATTTATTAAAAATAATTTTAGCAAAAAAAATAATCTTTAAAAGAACTCCGTTTGATATTCCTATTCTAATATTTCTAATATCACAAATTTTGTCTTTAATTTTTTCAATTGACCCCCATACTTCTTTGTTTGGTTATTATGGACGATTTAATGGTGGTCTTATTTCCATTATATCGTATGTAATTTTATATTACGGCTTTGTTTCAAACTTTAAGCTTAAACATATTAAAAAAGCTTTAAAAATATCTTTATTTTCTTCTTTTTTAGTAATTTTATGGGGTTTGCCAGGAAAAGTAGGATATGATACATCCTGTTATGTTTTTACAGGAAAGTGGACAAATAGTTGCTGGACAGACCAATTTAAACCAGCACTACGAATGTTTTCTACACTAGGTCAGCCAAATTGGCTTGGAGCATATTTGGCAATTCATTTTTTCATTGCATTTTACTTTTTGTTTAGCAATATATTAAAGGAAAAGAAAAGGTTAGCCTTAAGCAATGGAATATATATTGCATATTTAATTTTAAACTTTGCTTGTATTTTATTTACACGTTCCCGCTCTGCAATTTTTTCTGTGATAATTGGAATAATTTTCTTTTTCATTTACATATTAATTCAAAATAGAAATAAGACAAAAGAATATGTAAGAGCGATAATTGGAGTATTTCTTGTAGGATTGCTTTTAATAATTTTGTTTAAAACTGGAATAAATAATATTGATAAGTATATTAATTGGCAAGTATTTGTAGTGAAAAAGCAGAGTCAATTAAAAGACAATAACAAGCTTCAAGAGAAATTAAATATTACTAGTTCTTTTGATATTAGAAAGATTGTTTGGAAAGGAGCAGTTGAACTTGGAAATAAATATCCTTTATTTGGAACTGGAGTAGAAACTTTTGCATATTCCTATTATTTTGTAAGACCTCAGGAACATAATCTTACTTCAGAATGGGATTATTTATACAATAAAGCTCATAATGAATATTTGAATTATTTTGCAACTTGTGGGTATATTGGGCTATTTTCATATATGGCAATGATATTTGCTGTTTTATTATTTACAATCTCAACAATTAAAAAAAACAATTTATTAGAA
>CAZHJA010000003.1:20624-27593 GCA_964532865.1 uncultured Gammaproteobacteria bacterium | reverse complement strand
AAGCGAAGAATTTATTTTCATACGAGTCAGAACTTAATTTTTGAATTAATACTTATTGAGTTTTAATTTGTTTTAAAGTATAACATAAAGACATACTTAATATGAATATTACAAACTCCCAAAGGAAATATATAAAAAAGAATGTTAAAAAAATTTCTTTAAGTGAGATATCTAATAATCTAAGTGTTTCAAAAAAGGATATTTTAAAATTTCTAGAAAAGAAATGGAGCAATGATAAATATGAAAAATATATTGAAAAAAATGTAGAAGAAAAAGATACATTTGCAAAATCTAAAGAGAAACTCTCCTTTTTGCCTTTTTTAAAAAAATACTGGTATATATTTATTTTTCTAGCTATTTTAATTTTTGCTTGTTACTTTAATTCTCTAAATAATGAATTTGTCTCAGATGATATAGATGGTATATTAAAAAATCCCAATATTGGTAATTTTCAGACGGTAATATCAAGTCCCATTAATACGATAAGACCATTATTTTATTTCATTATATATAAAATTGGAGGCTTGAATCCAATTTATTATCGCCTTTTAAATATTTTTCTTCATATAGGAGTTGTTAGTATTGTATTTGTTCTTCTTTACTATATGCAGGGTTTGGTAGTAGCTTTTTTTGCATCATCACTTGTTGCTGTTCATCCAATTTTAATAGAATCTGTAGGATGGATATCAGGAGGCCCATATGTACAGTCAAGCTTTTTCATTCTTTTGTCGTTTTTCTTTTATCTTTATTCAAGAAATAAAAAGAAATGGTTTTGGTATATTTTTTCTTTTTTCTTTTTTATTCTAGCTTTAAACTCAATGAACAAAACAGTAGTTTTTCCTTTTATACTTATTCTCTATGAAATTTCGCAATCAACACTTAAAAAAAATTGGAAGCGAATACTTCCTTTTTTTGTTATTCTTGTTGTCGGAGGAATATATCTTATATCAATGGTAGGTGAAAGAATTTCATTCTTATCTGCTGCAAATTATAGAGATGTAGGTAGAGACAATCCTTTTGTTCAAGTTCCAATTTCAATTACTTCATATCTTGAGCTTATGTTTTGGCCTGATAAGTTGACTCTTTATCATTCAGAGCTTAATTTTACCCCAATGCAGTACTATATTAGACTTTTCTTTTTCTTAGCCTTTATTGGAACTATTGTTTTTACATGGTTTAAACAAAGAAAAATTTCTTTTTGGTTGTTATTTTTCCTAATTTCACTACTTCCTGTACTTACTCCTTTGAGGATTGCATGGGTTTGTGCTGAACGTTATGTATATTTAGGTGCAATAGGAATATTTGTAGCTGTTGCTATTGTTTTAGAGAAGATTTCAAAAATAAAAAAGATAAGGCCCTTTGTATTTATATTGTTTTCAATAATTATAGTTATTCTTATGGTTAGGACTATTTATAGAAATATTGATTGGAAAAATCAAGATAGTTTATGGATTGCAACATCAGAAACCTCTCCATCTGATCCAAAAACACATAATAATTTAGGTGATGTATATGGAAGACATGGAGATTTAAAAAGAGCGGCAGAAGAATTTAAAAAAGCTGTTGAACTTAATCCAAGATATGCTGAAGGATATCATAATCTGGCAAATATATATGCTCGAATGGGAAAGTATGAACAAGCAATCGAAACATATAATATTGCTCTTAAGTATAATCCTGATTTATGGCAGTCATATCAAACAATGGGAATTGTATATTTTAATATGGATGATTTGGAAAATGCTGAAAGCAATTTAAAAAAATCTATAGAAATGAATCCCCAAAATGCTGAATCATATTCAAATTTAGGATTTATTTATCTTAAAATAGGAAAAAAGGAAAAGGCAAAGCAAGAATTTAATAAAGCATTAAAGCTTGATCCAAATAATAAAGGGGCTAAAAACGGTTTAAATTTATTAAATAAATGATTATAATTCTTTCTTATTGCTTTTTTTAAAGTCTATTAGATGAGAAAAAAAATAAACTGCTGCATTTAAGTAGTAGAGTAAATCTTTAATATTTCTAATCTGCGATATTTTTCTTAAGACAAATTGAGGTGTTAAAAAAGACGAATAAACTTCCTTGACAAGACTTTTTAGTTTATCTTCTGAATATGAAATTTTCATAACAGGTCCTTTCATGTCGTATCTGTTGTAGTTTTTAGTGATAAGCCAGTTGTTTTTTTTGCATTCGTCATATAATGGAGTTCCAGGATAAGGTATTAAAATAGTAGCTTGAAGAGAGCTGAAAATACCCATTTTAAAACAATTACGCGCAAATTCTATGGTTTTTTTAGCATCATTATATGTTTCCCATGGATATCCAAGCATAATAGTTGCATGAACTTCAAGTCCTGCTTTTGAAGCCATTTTTGCACCGAAAGTAATATCTTTTCTTTTTAAGCCCTTTTTTAATCTATTTAATGTTTTTTGATTTGCAGACTCTAAGCCATAAAGAATAAGTCTAAATCCAGCTTTTTTCATTAAATTATATTCTTTTTGTTTTAATGCATTAAATCTCATATTGCATCCTATTTTTATCTTTTTATTGTATCCGCTTTCTATCATAAGCTCGCAAAATCTTTTTAAACGAGATCCTATAAAAAAAGTTCCAGCATCATCAAATATTTCCTTTACTTTGTATTTATCAACAACGTATTTTATTTCTCCAAATAAACGCTCCGGAGTAAATGTTTTATAGCTTCCAAGAGGATTTAATGTATGGTTCCAAATACAAAATGTACATTTCCCCCACCAGCAGTCTCTTCCACTATACATATATGTTCCCGGCGTATATTTATAATTTCCGTTTTTAAAAGCATAAAGCTTCCATTTGGTAAGTTTTCTATCGATAAATGGAAGAGAGTCAAGATCAAAGTTAAAAAATGTTTTCCCTGAATTATATATTTGTTTATTTTTACCCCTAAAATATATTCCACCTTTTAATTTTTCATTTTTATGAATATGATTTAATAAATTAACAATTGTAAAATCATAATATCCACCGGAAATAATATAGCTGACTTTACTATTTTTAAATGACTCGTAAGGTAAATACGTTACATGATCTCCTACTAAAATTATCTTTATTGTTGGTATTGCCTTTTTTATTTTATTAATTTGTTCCCAATGAGTTTTAATAATAGGAGTTTTTGTTTCAATCATTAAATAATCGGGAGTTATTCTTTTTATTTTTGCAAGCCATGTTTGAAATGACAGTTTTTCAGCTATTCCATCCATCCAATATACTTTATATCCTGCATTTTGAAGATTAGTTGCAGCATAGGCAGGAACCATAGGATAAATATATGTTGGTCTATTGAAATATTGGAATTGCCTATTTTGAGAAAGAAGAGGTGTTCCTTTATTTTGGTCTATTGGAGGATAGCCAATAACAATTTTAACTTTCTTTTTATTTGGCATATATGTTTTGTTTTAAACTAGCCTTTATGCATCCTTTAATAAAAGAAACGCCATAAACTATATGAATTAAAAATATTGTAATGATTCCTGCAAAAGCTAATTTTACACTTTTTGTATTTAAGAGCGATGAAAAAAAAGTATAAACCTGAAGTACAAGATATAATTGAAAAGGAATAACAAATAAGTGGAAAAAGGAAGGAACATTTATTAGAGGAGTAAAAAGAATATATATAGTGTATATAGAAAGAAGCAGAAGATAAAGTGTAAACAATGAGGGGATAAGATATATTATTCTTTTTGAATTTTTATCACCATGAATAAAAAAGGCACCCCTGTGTATTCCATAGTTTACGTGTTGTTTAAAAAATGCGCGCATTGTATTTCTTCTGTGGTGGAATATATATAATGATGGATCATAAAGTATTTTTACTTTTTTTTCATAAACAAGAGCATTGCATAATTTACTATCTTCCCCTGGCCAATACTTTTTTTGTATTCCTCCAGTATTAATAAATAAATTTTTGTTTATAAAAAAATTCATAAATGGGTAATCATTAACAAATTTTGCCTTTCTTTTTTTAAATCTGTAAACAAAAAAACCAGATCCTAATATTGCAAATCCCTCATCAAATATTTTTTCCCAAAGTAAAGCATTTTCTGGAAGTATTCCTGGTCCGCAAACAACTAAGTTTTTATTGTTTCTTAAAAAAGAATATGCTTTTTTAAGCCAACTTTTAGGAGGATAAGCATCATCGTCAATAAATGCAATATACTCCCCTTTTGAATGCTTTACACCAATATTTCTTTTTTCTCCAGGCCTTTTATTTTTAGTATAAATTATCGTAAGCCAACTATATTTTTTTAAAAGTCTTTTATCATAATAATTTGGATAATTGGAAAGTACAATTACCTCATATTTTTTAAATGATTGTGCGTCAAGTTTTGGAAGGCATTCAAAAATTAAATAATAGCTTAGTTTTTTTAGCGGTATTATGACAGAAATTACAGGTTTTCTTTTCATTGAAGGCTAAATATATAATAATACAATGTTTTTGTATTATACACTTTATTTTTATTTTTTCTTTTTGTAATACCTCAGAATGTTTTTTCTGTAAAAAATTGCAAGAGTATCAATAAATATTCCTCTTATTGCTTTTAATGTTGCGGCAGAAGTAATAGATGAGGCTGTATAATCCATTTTTATAGGTGCTTCATAGATGCGTTTGAGTCCTAAAGCATCTGCCACAACAAGAATTTCCAAATCTCCTGCAAAATTCTTTTCAATAAGCCTTGGTAGAACTTTTTTTAAAACACTTTTTTTAAATATTTTTATTCCAGCTTGAGTATCATGGACTTTTATTCCAAAAAATATTTTTACAAAATAATAATAACAGTTGCTTAGAATTTTTCTTGAAAGCGGATAATTTATTTGAGATGCAAGATGCCTTTTTGAGCCAACAATAATATCTGCACTGTACCATTCCATGTGTTCTAAAAGCATAGATATTCCATTTGGATCAATTTCCATTCCGGAATCAAGAAATATTACATAATCTCCTTTTGCCTTGTTCATTCCAGTTCTTATCGCATAGCTTTTACCCCTATTTTTTCTATATGCATAGTATCTTACATTTTTAATATTAGCTTTTTTAATTTTTGAAAGAGATGAATCTACAATTCCATCTATAATAATAATAATTTCATAATTGTAGCGTATATTGTCTAGTGCCCTTTTGACATTTTTAATATCTTTAATTATTGTTTTTTCCTGTTTGTAAACAGGAATGATAATACTTAATAAATGAGCTTTTTTAATCTTTTTCATCAAAGAAATTATATAATAAACGATATGAATATTGAGTTAATAAGAAATTTTGCAATAATTGCGCATATAGATCACGGTAAATCAACTCTTGCAGACAGGTTTTTAGAGCTAACTGGAGTGGTAGAAAAGGGCCATCATGTTGAACAATTGCTTGATAGAAATCCTATTTCAAGAGAAAGAGGAATTACAATAAAACTAGCTCCTGTTCAGATGAAATATGAGAACTATACGTTGAATTTAATTGATACTCCAGGACATGTAGACTTTTCATATGAGGTTGACAGGACCTTATCTTGTGTTGAAGGAGTAATTTTACTTATTGATGCAACTCAAGGAATTCAAGCACAAACAATTGCCAATGCGTATAAGGCTATTGAGAAGAATTTAACAATAATTCCAGTTATAAATAAAATTGACCTTTTAAATGCAGAAATAGAAAAGACAAAAAAACAAATTACTGATTTTCTAGGAATAGAAAATGAAAAGATATTTGAAATTTCAGCAAAAGAAGGAACTGGTGTTAAGGCCCTTTTTGAATATGTGGTAAATACAATACCTCATCCTAAAATTGTGGAAGATAAACAAATTCTACAGTCATTAATTTTTGATTCATACTACGACAAACATAGAGGAGTAATTGCCTTTATTAGATGCTTTAAGGGTAATTTAAAAAAAGGGACAACAGTAAGACTTGCCCAGACAGATAAAACATTTGAAGTTATTGAAACTGGAATTTTTGCTCCAGATCTTTATCCAAATAGTAATTTATCTTCAGGTGAAATAGGATATGTTGTTACAAATATGAAAAATATTCATGATGTTCGCGTTGGAGATACAATTATTGATGAAAAAGGACAATCAAATCCAGTTTCTGGATACAAAAAAGTAACTCCAATGGTTTTTGCATGTGTTTTTTCTACAGATACAAATGATTATCCTCAACTAAAAAAAGCATTAGATAAACTTTTCCTTAATGATTCGTCTTTGATATTTTCATCAATGTATAGTAAAGCACTTGGAGCAGGATTTCGAGTTGGTTTTTTGGGACTTCTTCATGCAGATGTTGTTAGGGAGAGACTTGAAAGGGAGTTTGATTTAAGCTTGGTATTAACGCCTCCTCAGATTAAATATGAATTCAAGGACAATGATTATTATGAGCCATATATCAAGGTTTTAATTGTATTTCCTCAGAAACATTTAGGACCTGTAATGCAAATGTGTAAACAATACAGAATGAGGTTTATAACAATGGATAATAAAAGCCAAATAAGTTTAATATATGAAATGCCTATGAGTGAAATGATTTCAGATTTTTTTGACAATTTAAAAAGCGTAAGTTCAGGGTATGCTTCTTTTGACTGGGAGTTTATTAGATATGAAAAAACAAAAGCAAGTAAGCTTGAGATATTACTAAACGAGGACATGGTTGAGGAGTTTTCAGAAATCGTTGTACAAGAAAGATCATTTGAAAAAGCAAGAAATATTACAAAAAAACTCAAAAAGATTATTCCAAGACAACAATATGAAGTTAAAATTCAGGCAAAATATAAAGGAAAAATTATTGCATCTGAAAGAATTTCCCCGTTTAGAAAAAATGTCACACAAAAATTATATGGAGGAGATAGAACAAGAAAGGACAAACTATTAAAAAAACAAAAAGAAGGAAAAAAGAAAATGAAAATGATAGGTCATATTGAAATACCTAAAGAGGCCTTTTTAAAG
>CAZHJA010000003.1:0-20524 GCA_964532865.1 uncultured Gammaproteobacteria bacterium | reverse complement strand
TCCACTTAATATTTTTATCCTTTTTCATAAAAGTATATTGTCTTTTTGCATATTGAATTTCTTTTAATATCCATTGTTCAATTGCATTTGTTTTTGATATATTTCCTTTTAAATATTCTATTATCTGCTTGTATCCTATTGTTTGTATTCCCGGATCTTTATTACTGTATCCTTTATTTAATAAGTCTTTTACTTCTTTTATTGCTCCTTGTTTTAATCTTTTTTCTACTCTTTTTTCTATTGCACTAACTAAGTCTTGTTTTTTTTTAAATCTTAATCCAATAAATTCTATTTTAATATTTTTAAAAAAAGGCTTATAAGTAAATGACCCCTCTTTATTTAATTTTATTGCTTTTTCATATTTGGCAATTTCAATTTTTCTTATGAGTCTTCTTGGATTATTTCTATCACTTTGATTTAAATTATTAAATAATTTAATATTTATTTCTTTTAATTTATTTTGCAAATCTTTTAGTAAGTATTTGTTTAATTGTTTTCTTAATTTCCAATCTGGTTTGATATTTTCTGTTTCAATATTATAAAGTAGGTGTTTTATATATAAATAGGTTCCTCCAACTATAATTGGAGTTTTATTATCATTAATTACTTTTTTTATTTGTTGTATTGCGGTTTGAGCATAATCAAAAGAAGAAAAATAGTATTTTGGATCAACAATATCATAAAGAAGAATATCTTTAATATCTTTTCCTGTAATTATATCTAAGTGTTTGTATATTTGCCTTGAATCGCAGTTTATTAAAACTCCGTTTTCCTGCTTTTTAAGTTTTAAAGCAAGCTTAGTTTTTCCACTTGCGGTCTGACCTGTAATTACGAATAGCCTTTTTGCCATATTTTTTTACAATTTTTTGAAGTTTTGCGGCCAAAAGTAGGTTTTTATAAAGATAAAGTGTGTCAATTGGACCTATTCCATTTGGAGTTGTGGTATAGAAGCTTGCTATATCTTTAATTTCCTTTTCATCATAATCCCCTTTTAATTTTCCATTTTCTCTTCGTAAACCTACATTAATAAGAACAACTCCTTGTTTTAAAATTTCAGGATATAACACTTTTTTTCCAACAGCAGTAATTATTAGATCGGCCTCTTTTATATATATTTCAGAACTAGGAGTTTTTGAATTAATTGCAAAATAATTTATTTTTACATTTGTTAAAGTTTTCCCAATAGGTTCTCCTCCTGTAATTCCTCTTCCAATAAGCACAATTTTTTTTCTTCTAAATACATTTTTAAAAAAAAGCTTGTCTTTTTCAATATCAACAATCAGATTTCTTGAAATTGTATTTTTACCATATATATATTTAAGGACAGTTAAAACCGCAAGTCCAATAGGAGGAGTAAAGGGAGATTTGTCTTTATGGCTCTCAATTTCCTTTTCAATATCTATACAATTATATATACTATTAGTTGAAAGCTGTGCTGGTAGTGGCTGTTGTATGATTAGACCTGTTGATTTATCATCAATGGACTTTTGTTTAATTTGTCGCATAAATTTTTCAAAAAAGGGAGTTTTTTTTTGATGAATAAGCTCAAAATCTATATTTACTTTTTTTGCGACTTGAGCCTTTATTTTAACAAATGAAAGACTTTCTTCAGATTTTCCTATTAAAAAAGCAACAAGCTTGATTTTTTGCTTGTTTTTCATTTTTTCTACTTCTTTTTTAACAAGTTTTTGAATAAGAGAAGCTGTTTCTTTTCCAGGAAATTTCATAAAAAGTTATGTATTAGTATATCATACTAAAGCGGCGCTTACAATCTTATCAGCTTTATTTGAAAAGCGCATGAGGATAACTCCTTTTGCTACTCTTGAGCGTGAAGGAATAGATTTTATTGGAATTTTTACTATTTGTCCCTTATTATTTGTAATAATTGCTGTTGTTTTATCTTCATCAACAATGTCTACAAAAGCAATTTTTCCGCTTTTCTTATCAACTGATGTAATTTTTACACCCTTTCCTCCTCTATGTTGTCCTTTAAACAATGAAAGCTTTGTTTTTTTGCCAACTCCTTTTTGTCCAATAACAAATATATACTTTTTAAACTCTTCGTCTCCAAATACATCTGCAGAAGCAACAACACTTTCTTCGTTTAATGTAATTCCTTTAACTCCAATAGAAGATCTTCCTGTTGGCCTTATTTCTTTTTCTTTAAATACAATTGCCTTTCCATCTTTTGTTGTAAGAATAATATTCTTTTTGCCATTTGTAATTTTTACCCATAAAAGCTCATCATCAGCTCCTAGACGAATTGCAATAATTCCATTTGTTCTAATATTTGCAAAATCTTTAAATGGAGTCTTTTTTACAGTTCCTTTTTTTGTTGACATAAAGACAAAATCATTGTTTATTTGACTTAAGTTAGTATTATCGTAAGATAAAATAGATGTAACTTTTTCATTTGGACGAAGAGCTATGAGATTAATAATTGCTTTTCCTTTTGATATTCTTGATCCTTGAGGAATTTCCCATACTCTGTTTCGAAATATTCTTCCATGATTTGTGAAAAATAGAATAAAGTGATGAGTCATAGCAGTTACTATAGAAAAAACATTGTCTGATTCCTTTGTTTCCATTCCAGATACACCCTTTCCTCCTCTGTGCTGAACTCTAAATGTTTCTTTAGCAACTTGTTTTATGTATCCTTCTTTTGTAAGAACAACTATTACTTCCTTGTTTTCAACAAGCTCTTCATCTGTAATTTCTCCTGGCTTAAATTTAATTACTTTTGTTCTTCTTTTATCTCCATATTTTTCTTTTAAAAATAAAAGCTCTTTTTTTATAACTTTTAAAATTTTAAATACATCTTTTAATAATTCTTCAATATTTGCAATTAATTCATGGAGACTTTTTAATTCATCTTCAATTTTTGATTTTTCAAGTCCAGTAAGCCTTTTTAATTGCATGTCTAAAATTGCCTGTGCCTGTATTTCTGTAAATTTGAATTTATTTATAAGGCACTTTTTTGCTTCTGGTTCATCTTTTGATTTTTTGATAATTACAATAATTTCATCAATATTATCAAGAGCAATTAAGTATCCTTCTAATATATGGGCTCTTTGCTTTGCTTTTTTTAATTCATATTCTGATCTTTTAGTAACAATTTCTTGCCTGTGAAAAAGGTATTGTTCAAGAATGGTTTTAAGAGAAAGCGTTTGAGGGACTCCATCAAGAAGAGCAACGGTATTTACTGGAAATGTTGTTTGAAGCTCAGTAAATTTAAATAGATTATTTAATACTTTTTTGTATGAAGCATCTCTTTTAAGTTCAATTACTACACGTATTCCTTTTCTATCAGATTCATCTCTTAAATCTGATATCCCAACAATTTTCTTATCAACAACTAAATTTGCTATTTTTTTAACCAAATTTGCCTTGTTTACCTGGTAGGGTAACTCTTTAATAATAATAGCAGTTCTTCCTTTTTCTAATTCCTCATCTTCAATTTTTGCTTTTATAAGTATGGATCCTCTGCCTGTTGTATATACTTGCTTAATATCATTTTGACCATATATAATTGCTCCTGTTGGAAAATCAGGACCCTTTATATATGTTAGAAGATCATCAATATTTACATCAAAAAAAAGAGAGTTATTGTTTTTATTATCTTTTGAAGATAAATCTTCAAGATTATTTATTACAGTATTAGTATTTTCGCCATTGTCTTTTAATTTATTAATTATTTCATTATTGTTTTTTAAGTTTTTCTTTTCAGTTAATTTTGCTTTATCAATCATAAAGCATAATGTATCAACAACTTCTACTAAATTATGAGGAGGTATTTTTGTAGCCATACCAACAGCAATTCCTTCTGCTCCCATAAGAAGAAGATTAGGAAGCTTTGCAGGAAGATATTCAGGTTCTTTTAAAGTACCATCAAAATTATCTGTAAATATTACTGTTTCTTTTTCAATATCAGTAAGCATTTCTTCTGCTATCTTTCTAAGCTTTACTTCTGTATATCTCATTGCAGCAGGAGGATCTCCATCTATAGATCCAAAATTACCTTGTCCATGAATTAATTGATATCTCATTGAAAAGTCCTGAGCCATTCGAACCAAAGCTTCATAAACAGGTGAATCTCCGTGAGGATGGTATTTCCCCAGAACTTCTCCTACTACTTTTGCAGACTTGGAAAATCTTGCTTGAGATGTTAGTCCTACTTTATACATTGCATAAAGGATTCTTCTGTGGACTGGTTTTAATCCATCTCGAACATCAGGAAGAGCACGAGACACTATAACAGACATAGCATAATCAAGATATGCCCCTTTCATTTCTTCAATTATTTCTGTGTTTTTAATATTTGTCATATTTAATACGCTTTTTTACTTCATTGCTTTTCTTATTGATTCAAAAGCATGATCTTTTCCCAAAAACTCTTTAGTTTTTACCCATTTTCCAGGCTCAAGCTCTTTATAATGATCAAAAAAATGCTTTATCATTTTTTTAGTTTGGTCATTTAAATCATTTATGTCTTGTATATCTGAATAAAAAGGATCTACTTTTTTTGTTGGAACTGCAATAATTTTTGTATCAATTCCTTCTTCATCTTCCATTTCAAGCATTCCTATTGGTGTACAAGGAATAACTGTTCCTGGGAAAACAGGATATGTTGAAAGAACAAGAACATCAATTGGATCATTATCTTCAGCATGTGTTTGTGGAATATATCCATAATTAAATGGATAAGACATTGCAGTATATGCAAATCTATCTACAAACATGCATTCTGATTCCTTATCAACTTCATATTTAATTGATGAGCCTTGAGGAATTTCTATTAAAACATTTATCTCTTCTGGAGGGTTTTTTCCAGGACTTAAGTTTGAGATATTCATATAATTTGTGTTATAAATTTGTAATTATATATCTAAATTTGCCATTTTAGCATGAGTAATAATAAATTTTTTTCTTGGTGGTACTTCTGATCCCATAAGCATTGTAAATGTTTTGTCAGCTTCTTGCATATCTTCTATTGTAATTTTTTTTAATGACCTGTTTTTGGGATTCATTGTTGTTTCCCATAATTGCTCTGGATTCATTTCTCCTAATCCTTTATATCTTTGTATAATGCCTTGATGTGAAGTTGTGTTTTCTTTTAATATCTTTTTTCTTTCATCTTCTGAAAATGCATAATAGAATTTTTTACCAAATGAAATTTTAAATAAAGGAGGCTGTGCTACGTATAAATGTCCTTTTTGTACAATGTCTGGCATATGTCTAAAAAAGAATGTTAAGATTAAAGTCATAATATGTGCTCCATCAACATCAGCATCTGTCATAATAATAATTTTATGATATCTTAATTTATTGTAATCTACATTTTCTGCAATTCCCATACCAAGAGCTATTACCAAATCTTTTATTTCTTTAAATCCAAGTACCTTATCAAGGTAAGCTCTTTCAGTATTTAATATTTTTCCTCTTAAAGGAAGTATTGCTTGAAATTTTCTTTCTCTTCCTTGTTTTGCAGAGCCTCCTGCTGAATCTCCCTCTACAATAAAAAGCTCACTTATTGTTGGATCTTTTGATTGGCAGTCAGCAAGTTTGCCTGGAAGACTTGCTCCTTCTAAGGCTCCTTTTCTTAATACTGCATCTTTTGCTGCTTTTGCAGCAAGACGTGCTTTTTGAGCTAAAAATATTTTTGAAAGAATTTCTTTTCCAATTTTTGGATTTTCTTCGAAAAATGCTTCTAAGTATTCAAATACTACACTTTGTACTGCAGTTTGCACTTCAGAATTACCAAGCTTTGTTTTGGTTTGTCCTTCAAATTGTAGATTGGTAGAGGGCATTTTAACATACACTATGGCTGATAATCCTTCTTTAACATCATCTCCTGTAAAATTATCCCCATTATATTTTGCTCCAAATTCTTTTCTTGCGTAATTGTTAATAGCTTTGGTAAGAGCAGTTCTAAATCCTGTTAAATGAGTTCCTCCTTCTTGTGTATTTATTACGTTTACAAAAGAATATACTGTTTCGTTTATTGAATCATTGTATTGAATTGCCACCTCAATTTCTTTATCTTCCATTTGTTTTTTAATGTATACAGGCTCATGAAGTGGTTTTTTTCCTCTATTTAAGTCTTTAATAAGAGAAAGAATTCCTCCATCAAAATAATATGCGAATTTTTCATTATTTTTATAATTAAAAATCTTAAAATATGTATTATTGATTAAATATGCACGCTCTTTTATTTGTTTTTTAAAAACATTGAAGTTAATTTCAATAGTTTCTTTGAAGATCTGGTTATCAGGGAGAAATGAAAGAGCCGTTCCATTGTTAAATGGAGAATTTAGTTTTGAATCAGATACTTTTTTTACTTTTCCTGTTGGTTTTCCTCGCTTATATTCTTGTCGATAAATTTTCCCATTTCTTTTAACTTCAACAATCATGTGTTCAGATAAAGCATTTACTACAGAGGCCCCTACTCCATGTAAGCCCCCAGATATTTTATATGCAGATGTATTGAATTTTCCGCCTGCATGAAGTTTTGTTAAAGTCAGTTCTAATGCTGAAATTTTAAATTTTGGATGAATATCAACTGGAATTCCTCTTCCATCGTCATATACTGTTAAGTAATTATTTTTTTCAATTTTAATAATAATATTTTTACAAAATCCTACAAGAGCTTCATCAATAGCATTATCAACAATTTCATTTATGCAATGATTTAGTCCTGGTTGAGATGTTGTTCCTATGTACATTCCCGGCCTTTTTCTAACCGGCTCAAGACCCTCAAGAACAACTATTGACTCTGCACTATAATCTTTTTTATTAGGCATATTTATAAATCTTACGTAAAATATAATTATACTCTTTTATCAAACCAAATTCTTATTTTATATGACTTTTATTTAAGCTCAACTTTTCCTCCAGCAGCCTCAATCTTTTTCTTTGCTTCTTCAGCAGGTTCTTTTTTAATATCAGTTAATATTTCTTTTGGAGCGGATTCTACTAGTTTTTTAGCATCCATAAGTCCAAGATCAGGTTTAATTTCTCTTACTGCCTTAATTACTCCTAGTTTGTTTTCTCCAGAAGATGTAAGCATTACTGTAAATGACGTTTTTTCTTCTTCTTGTTCTTTTGCTTCTGCTCCAGAATTTGTTGAAGCTGTTGCAGCAGGCATAGCAGATATACCTAATTTCTCTTCTAAATATTTTGCTAGCTCTGACATTTCAAGTACCGTTAGTTTTTCAATTTCATTTGCCATTTTTTCTAATTTCTCAGATAATTTTTTTTCTTCGGCCATAATTATTTTTCACCTCCTTTTGAATTTAACATAAATGCAAGTTTTTGTGAATTATATTTTCCTGCATAAATAAATTTCATAAAAGGACTTTTCATGCATAATAATATTTTTGTAATTAATTCATCTTTTGTAGGAAGTTGAGCTATTTTTTTAATATCTTTGTAATCATAAAGTAAGTTGTCAATAAGTCCAAATTTAAAGTCCATTGACTCATCTTTTTTTACAAATTCAGAAAAAGCTTTTAATCCTTTACTCCAGTCATCTTTAAATAAAAGAATAGCTGTAGATTTTTTCAAAGGAAAGAATTTTTTTCTAAATTCTAAGTATTGTTTGTTTTCAATAGATAATTTATTAACAGCCTTTTCAAATAATACATTTTTAATTATGCGTATACTGGAGCCTTTTTTTCTTAATTCTTTTCGTAAACCTTCAAGTGATTGATGACTTGTTTTGTTAAAGCTAAGAAGAACAATATTTTTACTTTTTTTAAGAAGATCTTGAATTTCTTTTACTTTAAGTATTTTTTGTTTATTAACCATAGTTATTCACTTTTTTGACGAATAAGTCAAAATACTTTAGGAAATATTTTTTTAATCTTTTTTAAGAAACCTAAAGTCTTGGTGATGAATAAATTATATCACATTTCTCCTAATAATTCTTTAAGGCTTTTTACTTTGTATTCTTTCTTCTCCTCTTTCTTTTTACTTTTGCTTCCAGTTCCAATATATTTTTTTGCAACTTCTTGTTTCTTTTGAAATACATCTACTCTCCCTTTTATATCAAGATATCTTTGTTCTCCAGTATAATATGGATGACATTTATAACATACTTCAACACTAATATTTTCTTTTGTCGACCCTGTTGTAAAAGTATGCCCGCATGCGCAAATTACTTTAGCATCAGTATAAAATTTTGGGTGAGTGTTTGCTTTCATAGGTTGATTATTATAAAAAAGATTTATTCTGTAATTATAGAAAACAATTATATCATATATAGAGAAAGAAAAAAGAATTTAAGTGAACTTAACTTGCGTTTTTAAATATATTTTTTTTTAGTTTATTTGCTTCTTTTAAAAAATAATCTTTCCATTTTTTGTGATGAATAGGTTTTCTTAAGTTTGGATAATCTTTTAGCTTGTTTACTTGTTTGAATTGTGTACCTAGAGTAATTGGGTCAATATGCCAGTCAAATTTTATTTTTGCATATTTGATTAATTTAGCAATTTTAATTTTAAGACAAGTATTAATCATAAAAAGATCAATAAAATCTCTGCTTCTTGGTTTCTGATAAATTGTAAAAAGTTTATTTACAGCAATATCCAATAGACTGTCGATTTTAATATTATTTTTTCTTTTTGGTATTTCAATTTGTGGGAACGGAAAATATGTAAATTCTACCTTTAGAAATTCTTTTTTAAATTTTAAAAAGAAAATATTACGATTAAAACTTGTATTAATATCAAGTTTTAGATATTTTAAATCTTTTTTCATTGATTTTAATATAGTAATAATATCTTGAATATTAAATTCTTGCTCTGAGAAAAAATCTAAATCTTCTGAATAGCGGTAAGGAATATAATATTCGCAAAGTGCAGTACCACCTGTTAAATAGAATTTATCTGTTATGGTTTTATTTGAAGATAGAAGTTTTAAAAATCTAATTTGCTTTTTACTTAGAATTTTAGCCATTAATTACTTTTTTTAAATATTAAAGATTTAATATACTCTCTTTTTTTAGGATCAAGTCTAAGCTTGGAAAAATACTTTCTAACATCAATTTCATCTAATTTTTCATTATTTAAACCATAATTTATCATTTGTTCAATTTTCCAGATCTTATACTTTTTGGGAAAGTTTTTTTTAAAGTCAGAAGTATTTACAGACCAATTATACATACGATAATTATACCTTATTTTAAGCACATTTATTCTTCTTTACTAATTCCTTTTGTTTCTTTAATAAAAAAGTCAACGCCATCACTTTCAAGTTTAATATATGATGTATTTTTAACAAATAATTTTTCATAATTATCATAAGACGCAGAGCCAAAATGAATTAAAAGAAGTTTCATAACACCTCCGTGTGATACTACAAGAATATTTTTTCCTTTGTATGCAATAGCAACTTCTCTTAAAAAAGGAATAAGTCTTAAAAGAAGCTGTTCATTATTTTCAACATCATCTATCATCTCGTATGAGAACTTCTTTTTTAAAGATTTTTTAAGTTTAGTTATAAGGCTCTGCATTTCCTTTACAGTTGTTCCTTCATATTTTCCAAAAGATCTTTCTCTTAGGGCTTTTGTTGTTGTAACTGCAAGTTTTTTTTCTAATGCAATAATTTCAGCTGTTTTTTTTGCTCTTAGAAGATCTGATGAAAATACACGGTAAAAATGAATATTATCAAGTTCTTTTTTTATATCTTTTGCTTGTTCTATCCCTTTTTTTGTCAAAGGTGAATCTTTATGTCCCTGCATCTTTCTTTTTACATTCCATGTTGTTTCTCCATGACGAACTATATATATGGTTGTCATGTTTTTGTCTTTATTCATATTCTTAAAAAGAATGATTAATTAAGAAGTACTTTTTCCCATTTTCCTTCTTTAATAATTTGTTCTAAGTTATGAAAACTTTTTCCAGTTCTGTGATCCGTAACTCTATTTTGAGAAAAATTATAAGTTCTAATTTTATCAGATCTTTCTCCAGTTCCAGCATTTTTTACAAATGACTGATTTATTCCTTTCTTTTTTTCCTCTTCAAGTTGATAAAGTTTCCCTTGAAGAAGCTGCTTTGCTATTTGTCTATTTGCCTCCTGTTGTCTTTCGCGGCTTGCTGTTATTACGATTCCTGTTGGTTTATGAGTAAGTCTTACTGCAGTTGAAACCTTATTTACATTTTGTCCTCCATGTCCTCCACTTCTATAAAATTGCCATTCAACATCTGAGGGTTTTATTACAATATCCGATTGAATAATCTGTGGCATTACAAGAATTATTGCAGTTGAGGTATGAACCCTTCCTTTTTTTTCGGTTGTAGGTATTCTTTGTACTCTGTGCACTCCAGTTTCACTTTTAAATAATTTAAAAGCATTATCTCCTTTTATTTTTACAATATCTTCATCAAGGTATTTAAAACTGAATTTATGTTTTTGAGCAAATTTAATATATGAAAGAAGAAGTTCTTTTGCCCATAATTTAGATTCATCTCCTCCAACTCCAGCTTTTGCTTCAACAATTACAATATTTGGGTTAATTTTCATTAATAATGTTCTTTACAATTTCTTTTAACTTGTTTTCTTTTTGTTTTCCTGTTTTCATATCTTTTATTTTTACAATATTTTTTTTAATTTCTTCAGGTCCAATAATTAAAACATAAGGAATATTTCTTCTATCAGCATATTTGAATTGTTTGTCTAATTTTTTTGATTTATCGATATAAAGCTCTGTATTAATTCCCAAATTTCTTAATTCATTTGCAATAGTAATTGAATTTTCAAAATATTTTGGAGCAAATATTGTAACAAGTACTTTTGTGTTTGTTTTTTTAGATGGAATAAGATTAAACATTTCTAATGCTTCCAAAGTTCTATCAAATCCTAATCCAAAGCCAGTTGCCGCAATGTCATTTTTTGAAAAAGTTCCAATAAGCTTATCAAATCTTTCTCCTCCAAGTACGGAACCAGATGTAAATCCTGGGATTTCTATTTCCCAAATGGGTCCTGTTGAATAACTAAACGATCTTGCAAGAGTGGGTTCGAATTTATACCATGATTTGGGAAAGCCTGAGACCTTAAGATAAGCAAATATTGATTTTATTGTATTATTTGGTTTTAAATTTATTACTTTTTTTAAATATTCTTCTGCCTGTTTTTTACTAAAGCCTTTTTTAATAATTTCGGAAATTACATTTACTTTTCCAATTTTCTTAAGCTTATCTATTGAGACAATTACAGGGTAAGGGATATTTTTAAATAATGAACGATCATTAATTAAAGTTACTATGTTTTTAAATCCTAATCTTTTGTATATTTCCATAGAAAGAGCAATTACTTCAGCATCAGCCTGACTTTCAGAAACTCCAAATATATCTGCATCACATTGAAGAAATTCTCTATATCTTCCCTTTTGAGGTTTTTCTGCCCTCCATGTAAGCTGTATTTGATATCTTTTGAAAGGCAAGTTAATTTTGTTTTTATTTTGTGCAATAAACCGACATATTGGAACAGTTTGATCATATCTTAATGCAATAGAGCGGCCTCCTTTATCTTTAAATTTAAAAAACATATTTTCATCTTCACCTATTTGGCCTTTAAAAGTTTCCAAATATTCAAGCGCAGGAGTTTCAACAGGGGAAAACCCATATAATTCAAACACATCTCTTATTTTTTCAACAAGATATTGACGTTTAATACTATCTTCAGGAAAAAAATCCCTAAAGCCCTTTAATGTTTTTGGACTTACTATTTTTTTAGTCATATGTGGTAATTATACTAGATTTTAGGCAGAAATTGAGTATGAATCTGTATTCAGTTGCTCTGTACTCAATCCTATTTCCTCTTTTAAATATACAATATGCATCTTTACAAATATTACATCTGTATGGTGGTTTATTTCTTTTCATAATACATAAATATATTTATTGATATTTGTGTATTATGACACTCTTATTCTTACTTTTCATTCCTTTATTAATTGATATTGATGATTTTTGAATATCAAAGTATTTGGATAAAAGCTCAATTAGTCTTTTATTTGCCCTATTTTTTATAGCAGGCTGATAAGTCCATACTTCATATTTGTTTTTGTCTTTTTTAACAACCTTTTCTTTAGAGCTTCCCGGATGAACTTTTACTGAAATTATCATAAATATATGGAAAACTTGATATATTATATATTTATTAAAGCTTAAGGAGAAGCTTCAAGAATAATTGTGGTTGTTTTTACTTTTCCATCTCTTACATATTGTATCTTTACTTTATCTCCTGCATTTTTCTCAAGAATTACTTTTGCAAGTCCTTGATCATCCTTTCCATTAATTTCTTTCCCGTCAAATTCAGTAATAATGTCTTCATCTTCAAGACCTGCTTTTTCTGCAGGAGAATCAGGAACAACTTCAATAATATATGCTCCTTCTGCAATTTTATTTAATATTGCAGTTTGTTTGTCTACCATTTGATATCTTATTCCCATATATGGTGTTTTGTAATCAAATCCTCTTTCTTCAAATTTGTCAATAAGACCTTTTGCAACATTTACTGGAATTGCAAATCCAATATTTTCTGCTTCTCCGGCAATAGCTGTGTTTATTCCAATGACTTGTCCTTTTGAATTAAGAAGAGGACCTCCTGAGTTTCCAGCGCTAATTGCAGCATCAGTTTGAATTACATTATCAAGTTTTTCAACAAATCCTTCAAATGGGGAGCCTGCGGTTATTCCTCTTCCAAGACCTGAAATTATTCCTGAAGTTATTGTATTTGTAAATTCTCCTAAAGGAGTTCCAATAGCAATTGCAAGTTGTCCTAATTTAAGTTTCGAAGAGTCTCCTAGTTTTAAAGGTTTTAATCCATTGTCATCTATTTTAATTATTGCCAAATCATTTAAAGGATCCCTGTATATTTTTTTTACCTCATATTCTTTTTCATTATTTGTAATTACTTTATAGTCAGCTTGACTATCTGATACAACATGCTTATTTGTAATAATAAGTCCATCTTTGGAGATAATAAATCCGCTTCCAATATTTTGCTCTATTTTCTTTTTTGTACCAGGAATTGTTTTAAAAGGCCCAAAAAAATCAAAAGGATCAATTTCTAATCGGTCTTTGGTTGACAGCACCTTGCTTATTCCAACAGTTACAACAGAAGGAAGAGAATCTTCTACTACTTTTATTATTACTGATTCTTCATATACTAAGTTTTGTTTTTCAACACTAGTTTCCTCCTTTTCATTTTTTGGAAGTTTAATATGCTTTTCCAGATCAATCCCCAAAAGTTTATTTGCCTGTTGAGCAACGGCTGCAATTACAATAATTAGAATTGCAATATATATTATTTTTTTCATAATATTTATTTTAATACTTCTTCAATTGCTTTTTCAAGTTGTTTGTCTGTTTCTTTTGTTATTGTATTTCCTTCTTCTATTTCGTTTTCAATTATTATATCAGGCTTTATTCCCTTTTTATTAATCCAATCTCCATTTGGGAGAATCCATTTAGAAACAGTAACATGTATTCCTGCTCCTTTTTTCAAGTCAAAAGCTTCTTGAACAGATCCTTTTCCAAAACTTTGTTCTCCAATAAGTTTTGTACTTTTATTATCTCTTAATGCTCCTGCCATTATTTCTGAAGCAGATGCTGAACCTTTATTTATTAAAATTATAAGAGGAATGTCTAATAGTTTGCCATTTCTTGTTACATTGTAGTCTTTAATATCGCTATCGGTTGATTCCTGCCTTACAACAAGCTTACCTTTTGGAAGGAATTCTGACGCCAAATATACTGAACTTTGAAGATAGCCTCCTGGATTGTCTCTTAAATCAAGAACAAGCCCCTTAATTTCTTTATTTTTCCACTTTTCTACTATTTTATTTATTGCCTTATCCCATTCATTATTTGTATTTTCACCAAATTGGATAAGCTTAAGATGTGCAATCTGATCGCAGTTATTATTACAGTCTTTTCTAGTTTCATATTCAAGCTCAACTGAATTTATTATAATTTCATTACGAATTATTTCAACTTCTACTTCTTCTCCTTTTCTTTCCAAGCCAAGAACTACTTTTGTTCCTTTAGGTCCTCTTATCTTTTTTACAGCTTGAAGTAAAGTCCAGCCTTGTATTGATTCGCCATCAACATGAGTAATATAGTCTCCTGCTCTTACCCCTGCATTTTCTGCAGGAGAATTTTTTAAAGGAGCAATAATAACTACCCTATTGTCTTTTAATCCAAGCTGTGCTCCAATTCCTTCAAATTTACCTTCAAGATCATCTTTTGATTGTTTATTTTCTTCAGGAGTTAAAAAGTATGTATGTGGATCTTCAAGAGAGGCAACCATTCCTTTAATAGCTCCGTAAAACATTTTTTCAGGTTTAAGCTTGTCTTTTTCAACGAATTTATTTTCAACCTTATCCCATGCCTCCCAAAATAATGAGAAATCAAGATTTTTTTTATTTGCATTATAGATTTTAAAGCTTTGTGTATATATTTGAGAATTATTTGCATTAAATTCTCCAAGCTTAAATCCTGTTCCAAAAAGAAATATAACTATGGAGATTATAAGAAGCTTGTTTGTAATATTTTTCTTAAGCATAAAAGACTATTTTACTCCTTTCTTTATCAATAAAACAATATGGAAGTTTAATATCAAAGATTTTTTCAATATCTTTTTTTTGTATTTGAGCGCATAAAACTTCACTATTTTCACATAAATTATCTGTACTTGCAATTCCTTTTATTCCTAATGCTTCAGCTTTTGAAATATCATAATCTGTTAAATTTTCTGCTATTAGTATTTTATTTTGTATTTCAGAAGAAAGAAGAATATTGTCGCTTTTTGAATATGTAGTTTTACCACCAAAATTATTATTGCTTTTTGTTATATCAAATTCATTTGCACTTTTTACTTTAAGATGAATAATATTGTTTTTAATATCTTGTATTTCTCCTTTAAAGTATGCAGGGATTTTATTTTTTGGACCATCTTCACTTTGAATAATTATTATTCCTTCATTATGGTTAATTTCCTGAATTACTCCATCATGTTCACAAATTACTTTATAAGATGAAAAAAATCCCTTTTTTACTGCAATAATATCGCCTTTTTTAATATTTTCACCTACGAATTTTTTTAAAAAATTAAATATTTTTGAAGGAGAAATATTAAGACTGTTTGCAATAGGAATTTGAATATTAACGTTTTCTTCAGTATCTAAAAAGGGAGTATCAAAATCAACTTCCTGACCTTTTTTAAGAAGACACTTACTGTTTTTGGGAATGGCAATATTAACTATCATTTTTTTATTATACAAGATTTTTTAAAAGGGAGAAAGTATGTGAATTTAATACAATGTCTATTTTTTTCTAAATCAAACTAATTGTAAGCCTTTTCTTTTTATAAATTATTTTTATATGACACATAGGGCAGAAGACCTAAGTATCTTGCATATTTTATATGCTTGGTTAATGTTCTTTGATGTTTTGCACACACTCCAGTATCTTCCCTATTAAGAATTTTCATTCTAGGGGAAATAAACTTCCTAATATTTTCAATATCCAAATAATTAGGTTTAGAATTATATTTACAAAAAAAACATTTTTTCATATTTTATTAAAAAGGAATATCTTCGGGATTAATATCCTGATCATTTTGTTCGGCTTCATTTTCTTGTTTTTTATCTTTTTTTTCCTCTCCTTGTTCTTTTTCCTCTTTATCTTTTTTTTCCTCTCCCTCTATCTTAATTTTACTTTCTGGCTGTTGTGTTTGGGAGGCCTGAAAATCTGTACTTGTTCTTTTTCCATAAGTGAAAACAATAAAATCATCAAGGATAATTTCTGTTATTGATCTTTCTTGACCATCTCTTCCTGTAAATGTCCGATATGTGATTCTTCCTTCAAGAAATACTTTGCTTCCTTTTGATAATAATTTGCCGCAAAGTTCTGCTAATTTCTGCCATGAAACAATTCGATGATATTGTACATCGTCTTTTGTTTGTCCGTCCTGTGTTTTCCATGTTCTATTTGTTGCAACTGCAAAAGTACATATAGCAGTTCCAGCCTGCGTGTATTTTAATTCTGGGTCACGAGTTAAATTTCCAATTAACATCACTCTGTTTAAAGATCTGCTTGCCATATTTTTTTATTCATAAATTAATAATAAATAACGAATGAGTTTTTCATTAAAATTTAATTTTTTCTTTAATTCTAATAATTTGCCTTTATCAATTTCAATTAGAAAATTATAGAACCTGGCACTATTTAACTTTTTAATAGGATATGCAAGGATTTTTTTACCCAAGTCATTTTCTTTAACAATCTTGCCTGAGAGGGATTCAATTGTTTCTTTAATATTTTTTAATTCACTCTCTTCATTAAGAAGAAATGTCATCTCATATTTAGTCATAGTCTGTTCACAAATTTTGGCTTGAAAGAGTTTTTGTTGATTTTCAATCTCTTTCTTGAAATTATGAATATATAATAGTATTAATGGTAAAGAAAATCAAGCCCTTATTATTTATTCTACTTTTATTTTTGCTTATTTATACAAGATTAATAAATCTTGATTGGGGTCTTCCCTATCCTATGCATCCTGATGAACGCAATATGGCTCATGCTTTGTCTCAATTAAATTGTAGTGAATTTCAAATATTTAATCTAAAACAATTAAAAAGCTGTTTTAATCCTGAATTTTTCGCTTATGGACAATTTCCATTATATTTAGGATTTTTTTTATTAAAAATATACTATTTTTTAATTGGAAATTTAAAGAATATATTTTTTACTGATGCTGTAATAATTTTAAGAGCAATATCTGGTCTTGCGTCAGTTATTAATGCTGTAGTGCTTTTGTTTATTTTTAGATTATTAATTCAGACAAAATCTTCAAAAAACAAAAAAATTAAAATATTTGATTTTAAGCTTTTACTTGCTTTTTTAATTATTATATTTTCTCCTTTTTTTATACAGTTTTCTCATTTTGGGACTACAGAATCATTGCTTATGCTTTTTTACTCAATTATTGTTTATTTATCTATTTTACTTATTAAAAACAAAAAAGTTGAAATTAAACAAATAATATATTTGGGATTTTTCTCAGGTCTTGCAATTTCTACAAAAACAACAGGAATATTTTTTATATCTGTTCCAATTGTTTGCTTATTTTTAAAAATTGGTAATAATAAACATTATTTCAAACATATTTTATATATTCTATTTTTTCTTGCAATAACAGTACTTAGTATGATTATTTTTTCTCCTCATAATATTATTTCCCAATCAGATTTTTTAAGCTCAATGAGATATGAATCAGATGTTGCATTTGGAAGATATGTTGCTTTTTATACAAGACAGTTTAAATATTCTATTCCCACAATATTTCAACTTAGATATATATTTCCATATGCTTTGGGACTGCCTTTATATATTTCTTCATTACTTGGCTTTTTATTTTTAACTTGGAAGAAAAAAGAAATCAATCTTCTTAGGTTTGCTTTTCTTGTATATTTTATTCCACAATCGTTTTTATTTGCAAAATGGATCAGATTTATAACACCTATTTTTCCTATAACTTTGCTTTTTTCTATATTATTTTTTCTTAAATTATTTTCAAAAGCGCATACTTTTAAAAATAGTTTTTTTAAAAAATATTTTATATATATATTGTTTTTTCCATTATATATATCTTTGTTAATCCCCGGTATTGCATATTTATCCATATATACAAATACTGATATTCGTTTTAAAGCATCAAAATGGATTTATAAAAATATTCCTGATAATTCATATATTTTATCTGAAACTGCAAATGTTGTTGATTTGCCAATAATAGATAACAAAAATAAAGATATGAAAATAAAATATCGTAATTATACGTATATTTCTTTTAACTTTTATGATTTGGATAATAATGCACTACTTCAAAAACAGCTAAAAAAGCATATCGAAAATGCTGACTATATTTTTATTCCTTCAAGAAGAGTTTTTGCAAATAATACTTGTATTAATGAAAAAGGTGAAAATACTGAGTTTTTAGGTTATTTCAATGATAGATGCAATAATTTAAAAGAAGAGTATCCTGAAATTAATAAATACTATAAAGATTTGTTTTCAGGTAATTTGGGCTTTAAAAAAATAGCAGAGTTTTCATCATATCCAAAGTTTTCTCTTTTTGGACATACATTAATTACATTACCAGATGAAGATGCTGAAGAAACATGGACAGTATTTGACCATCCTGTTTTTAGAATATATATGCGTAAGGGCTTGAAAGATTAGATATATTTGTGATAATATTTATAATATCCTTATGTTTAAGAAAATATTAGTATCGCTTAGTATATCCTTGTTCTTTATTCTTCTTCCACCTTACACAAATGCATTTGGAGATACTGAGCTTCCAAATTTATGCAGTGGAGGAATGTATGACATGTGCAGCCAGGCTCCACTATGTGGGGAATATCCGGTATTTAATACAGAGTGGGAAATAAAGTCGAGGGAGCTTTTTAATGGAGAGATATTTGAGTTTTGCCAGTATAAATTATGTGAAGGATTTCCTTCTTTATGTTGTTATGAGATGGTAAGAACAAATAATCCTATGAAATGTAGTCCTTTAGATCAAAGGTATTGTCTTACAACCCAGTGTGATTTGGTAACAGATTCCCCCGATGGCTGTGGTGCTGGTGGACGATATTGGAATGACAGTGTTTGTAATATTAGAAATATCCAGCCAGTGCCACTTTCACAGCGCTTTAAAAATGATATTTTAATTTTATTAATTGATTCGGTGTCTCCAAATAATCCTTTTGTAAGACAAGTTCCAATTAAATATCCAGGGCTTTGGCAAGATTATCAAAATTGGAAAAATGGAACAGTAAGTCCAACTCAGCCTGCAAATCAAACTCCTACACCTACAACTTCTCCTGATACTACTGTTTCTCCAACTACTCAAGTAAGTCCTACATCAGGCCCAGGTACGCCTACTGTTTCTCTAACGCCAAGTAATACTTGCGTATGTGACAGTAATGGCACTTGTAATAATAAATGCGATTTTGACTATTATCCAGTATTAAATTCATGGTTTAATGAAAGCGGAGAACTTTTAAGAAGAGAAATTTATTACGGTAGTCCAATAAAATGCTCTCTTTCTACTGAATATTTTACATCAGAGCTTGAAGCTCAAGACAAAAACACTTGGTGTAATAGAAATAAAAGAACTAAAGGAGACGCAGATGGAGACAGTGACATTACATCAATAGATTACTTTTATTATATCCGTGCCTTAAATGAAGGTAAAATACCAGTATCAGTAAATCCTGATTTTAATGGAGATGGAGAGATTAATGAAAAAGACAAAGATGTAATATTACAAGTATTAACTGATAGATAAAATGGGAATTTTAAAAAAAGATTCTAAAAGATTTTATAGATTTTTTATGAATAATAAAAATAAAATAGTAATATTGCTGATAATTTTATGTATTGTAGGTTATTTAATGGCAAAATATATGTTGCAGGAAGGAGAAAAAGGAAGAGCTTCTGCAGACACTGTTAATATATCTTTTAATCCAAACTCAATAACCAGTGAAGCAGAACAGGATCAAACTTCAGTGATTGTTGCTAAACCCTCATCAGATATAACAATTCAGGGGTATAAAATGGAAATACGGTTTGATATTACAAAGGTTCAGATAAAAAGTGTTGATTATAAAATAGGTATAGTAAGTACAGATATCGGACAGGATAATTCAAAACTTGAGATTATTAATAAGGCAGGATTAATACGTATTCAAGGTGAAATTCAATCACCTGAAGGCTATTTATTATTGTCTGACAGGGAAACAGAAATAATTTCATTAAATTTTACTTCAAAGTCAAAAGACCCTACATCAATAACCATAGATTCATCTGTGTCATGGTTTTATAAAGTAAATGCAGATAATACAATATCAGAAATCGTAACAAGTCCAAGTGTAGCTAAATTAAAAATTAATAGTCAGGGTATTACCCCAAATCTTTTACTTAAGTTTCAAGGGATTTCAAGAAAACCAGAAGAAAGCATAAATAAAATGAATGTTAAAGTTGTTTTAGTCTCAGATACTGGCGATATACAGGAAAATTATATAGATTTTGTATCAGATGACAGTGGTATTTGGAAGGGAGAAGTTGAGTTTAATACAGATGAAACAGAAAAATATAAAGTATATATAAAAGGGCCAAAACATCTTCAAAAGAGAATATGTGTGAGTAATCCTACTGAAGGAAATATTGGAGATTATTCTTGCGCGCAAACAGATGAAGGTTTTACAATTTCACAGGAAGAGACATTGGATTTTTCAAATATTAATATTCTTTCAGGAGACTTGCCTGAAAATGGAAAACAAAATGGAGTAATTGATTCTTATGACATTTCTTTTATTAGAAATAATTTAGGAAAGAATGAAGAAAGTGTTTTAAATATTTGCGATATTAATCTTGATAATATTTGTGATACGCAGGATTATTCTCTTTTAATTCAGCCTTTAGGAACTGGGAATAAATATGATGAAGGATAT
>CAZHJA010000002.1:0-38435 GCA_964532865.1 uncultured Gammaproteobacteria bacterium | reverse complement strand
AAATTGATATGTTAACTACTATAGCTAAAGGTATTAAAATTATTGTTATCATTGAAATATTACTAATAAACAGAACGACAAAAGAAAGTAAAAAGTAATAGATTGTATAAATAAATATTTTCTTTCTATAGCCTTTAGTTAATTGCCAACTTCTTGTTAATGCATAAAAACCACTAATATTTTCTTCAATAGCAACATAAAAAGTAAATATTAAACCAATGCTTATAATAATTGAAAGAAAAGGAATAAAAGAAGAGCCAATTATTGTTAAAATAAAACAAAGTGTTGTTATAATAACTAATTTTAAGTTAGAAAAAGCTTGTTTTAATGAATTTATTGCACTTGCAGTTTGATTATTAATAATATCTTTTATTAACAAAATAAATGAGAAAGAAACAACAGACAATATTACAAAAAAAGGTATAAATAATAATAAATATATAATAGGAATTAAAGCGGTTGTTATTCCCATTCCTAAAATTACTAGTGTTATTGGAATAAATACAAAAAATAAAACAACATAAATAATTACACTTATTCCAAATAAAGCAGCAATTGGCTTCCAATTCAATTTAAGAATTTGTATAGCTTGTTTAAGTAGATATGAAAAAGAAGGTATTTTTTCAGTTAGAGCTTGGTTCATTTGTGGTAATTTAGTATAGTTTAGTGTCGCTTGAGTTGGAGGTTGATCACTATTTTCCATAGGTTTTTATAAGAATTATTTTTTTTATCTTATATTAATAATTATTACAGTAATGATTATATTTATCAACTTGATATATCAATTTATACAAAAATATTCACAACACTTTTTATTTTTATATGATATATTTTATTTGTATTTATGAAAAAAGTTCATGATTTAATAAATACAAACTTCTTCAAATCGGTTTATAGTAATCTTATTAAAAAAGAAGTGGAAAAAGATGATAAACTTCCGTTAATTACAATCTCTAGAGAAAAAGGAGCGGGTGGAAGACCAATTGCTCATTTATTACAAAAAAAATTAAAAGATCCATGGAAAGTATACAGAAAAGAAATTGTTGAAAGAATTGCTAAAGAATCAAGACTAGAAAAACAATTAATCCATGAAGTTGATGAAAAGAAAATTCCTCTGATTGATGAAGTTATTTCAAACTTTTTTGGAAAAAGGTATATGCAGCTTGATGATTATTATAGATATCTTATAAAAATTTTATCAACAATTGGAAACAGAGGACATGCAATTATACTTGGTAGAGGGGCAAATACTCTTTTTCCTCATTCATTAAAGGTAAGAATGATTTCTGATTTTGAATATAGGATTAAGTCTTTGATTAGATATCAAAAAGTTTCACGAAAAAAAGCAATTAGTTTAATACAAAATTCAGATAAAGATAGAAAGGCTTTTACTCAAGCTTTGTTTAAACACGATATCACAGATCCTATATATTACGACATTGTGATAAAAACAGGAGAGGATTTAAATATTAAGGATGCAGCAAATATTATTTATAAGCTTGCTAAAAACAAATTTAATATTTAATCTCCTTGTTTTTCAAGTATAAGAAGTACTACAGAGTTTGCCGGCATAATAATATCTTTTTTTATTGAGAAATCTTTAACGTTTAAAATTTCTGTTTGAAATTTATCTTCAGACAAATATTTTTTTTGAAAATTATATGTACCAGGCTTTATACTAAAAAAAGTCACAGGTACAAGTTCTGAATGAGAGTTGTTTTGATCATAATTTACAAGAATAACAAACACTTTATTGTCTTTGTAACTAGCTAAAGCACGAACAAATTGTCCCTCTCCATTAACCTGAAGTCTAGACCCTTTTAAATTATTTAGGAATTTTAGCGCATTATATCTAGGTTTTTTAGAGCCTGAATTTGTTAATATTCCCCATGTTGGAGTATTTCCATCTTTTACTTCAAAAGCAAATGCCATGTTAATATTTTCATCAATAAGATTTCTTATTGACATAACTGTATGTGCAGCTCCTACATTTGTTTCAGAGATAAGATTAGGATTTGAATCATAGCCCCATTCAGTTATTATCTTGGGAATAGATTGAAATCGTTTATATTGTTCTTGAGAAAGCCATGAATTTAATTCATTTGAATCTTTTAAATAATCATCAGGATTTATTGTGTAATGATGCCATGACAAAAAGTCAATTCTTAGTTTTTTTGAATCAATATAATCTAACAACTTAGACATCCATGTTTTATAAAGAGCTGTAGTACTTGGGCCTCCTAAATGAAAATAGTAAACATTTTGTGCATTTCTAGCTCCAAGAGCACTATAGTAATATAATGTTCTGTAGTCCTTTTCTCCTCCGTGAATACTCCATTTACCAAATGCTTCAAGATCTGGTTCATTCCACACTTCATAATAAATATCATTAAGCCAGTAGTCTTTGATACTATTGCACAATATGGTAGATTTACCGCTATATCGTTCTATAGTTTTTTGAACAACTAATGACCATTCATTCCAATCGGAAGGCGCAGATATTAAAGATCCATCACTAGATATTACTTTTGGCATATATCCTAAAGAAAAAAAAGGTTTTGCCCCTGTATGATAAATATCACAAATAGTATTATCAAGTTGGGTCCAATTAAATGTAAGGTTTCCTGATGAATCTCTATTTACCACGTTATAAAAGTCATATATGTGATCGATACGAATATATTTTGGATTTAAAGCCAAAACTTGAGGAATTACATTTTCAAACATGCTTTTGCCTCTTTCTTCTCCTCCTTGAGCTAGTGCCTTCCAGTTTTCAGGAATTTTTCCTACTATTTTCTTAGTATTTATTGTAATATCTGCTTTTGTAGGATAGGCTTGTGAAAAATATTTAAATGATAAAAGCAAAACTAAAATAAGTGATAATGAAAATAGAAATATGAAGACTTTTTTAAAAATAGGCATTTATTTTAGTATATAGTATGAAATAAGGATTTTACAATATCTTTGCTTATTCAATTTCTTCTTTTCTTTTTTTTACAAAAGAAATCCATTCTTCAACAATTTCAAATATAAATTTAAATGGAGCCTCAATAATAAAGTCAAAGATAAAAATAAAGAAATTAAGCCTTGCTAATCCCCGACTAAAAAATTTCCCCAAAGACAATATGGGCATGAAGAAAAAATCAAGTATTGGTTCAAAAACTCCTTCTTTTTCAAATTGTCTATATTCATTTAGGGTTTGTTTAATTCTATATGAAAAGAAAGTAACAAGGCTTAAGAAAAATACAAATATGCATGTGCTAATTATGTTGAAATTAAGAAGAGATAACCCTTCAATAATTAATGCAAATGTAATAATGAATGTTAATAAATAGAAAATTGTAAAACCAAAGACTAAAATAGGCCTTTTTTCTTTTTGTTTTTTAGGCATAAAAGCAATTTTTTCTTCAAAGCTTTTGTCTGCATCAATAATATGAATAATTCGATGATATATTCGCTTAGTATTTTGCTCTCCTGGAATTTTAAAAAGAGAAATACTGATAAGCATAAGTATTGGAGGAAACAAACTGTTTATTACAATAGATTGAGTATCAACATATCCATATATATATTTTGAAACTGGGTATTCAAGAATTAATGCAAAAAGCATTTTTGTAAGAAATATGTATATAAAGCTTCTTATTGCAAGCGTTTTTAAACGCGACTTTAATCCTTGATATTTTTCTCTACATACGCTGTCTACCTCATTCCATAGTTTTGATTTATCTGTAAGAATGTTAATAAGTTCTTTCTTTTTCTTATCAAATATGGAAAAGAGTATTAAAAAAGCAGGAAGTTGTTTTTTTGAAAACTTAACAATTTTATTTACATAAGGACTTGCTATCATCTTATCAACATTAGTGAAAATTTCAGGGAGTTGTGTTGATATTTCTTCTAACTCATCATAAGAATATTTTGATATGGATTTGTAAAATGTAATAAATAAGTGATATCTTTGATATGATTGGTCACTTCTTCTATATGTCTTTTCTAATGCTACAAGGAAAAAAGCATCTTTTTGGTTTTCAGTTAATCCTTCAATTTTAATTTTTCTTCTTAATACTTGGTAAATAAAAAATAAAAAGCTGTTATATTTTAATGCGGTATCAGGAGACAATGCTTCTTCTATCTCACAAGTCATAAGGTCATATATAAATTGGCTTAAGAATTGTTGCGTATTACTAGTTCTTCCATTAATTATTTTCTTTTTTATTAGTACATATTTATTAATAATGTTTTGAATATTTTTAATATCTTCAGTTCCTAAACTTTCATTATCAAAATATCTAGCCCACATAATTTCTCTTATTAAATTTTCAGCTTCACCTTTTCCTTGAGGATTAAGCATAAATCTTCTTTTAAGTATTCTTTCAATTGCTGCGCGGCGTATAAGATGATCTTCGCGGTATTCAACAGCATTTCTTACTTTTTCATAAAATATTGCAAAAAAAGATACAGTTTGAGAGACAGATAATTTAGAAAATTCATCTGGTTTTGGTTTTACGTTTATGCTTTTTAAAGCCTCTACAAGAGCTTTTGTATAAGAAGATAAATTAATGGGTTTAGTGAGAATTTTTTTTTGTTCTTCTGGCATGTACAATATTATAACTTATTTTAATGAATCTATATTAACGCCTTCAGAAAAGTCTATTTCTTTAAATTTATGAAGTATTTCATTTACCTGTTTCTTTAATATATCATATTGCTTTTGAGTCTTTCCCTCAAATTTTATTGTAATATATGGCCCATTTTGAGAAGCTCGGATAATAAGCATTTGTTGTTCTGTATCCATTCGAACTCCGTCAATTTCAATATATTTTGCATTAGGATATAGTTTTTTAATTTCATCTCCAATATTTTTACTTACAACCTGAAATTTAACAGAATCTGGACAGCCAATTTTAATTTCTGGACTTGAAATATACTGTGGAAGTTCATTTACCGCCTGACTTAATGTTTTATTTATTCTTTTTAAATAATTTAAGAGTCTTAATGTTGATATTGCTCCATCATCATGTCCATAGAAATTATCTACAAAGAAAAAGTGTCCGCTTAATTCTCCTCCAAATATTGCTCTTTCTTCTTGTACTTTTGCTTTAATAAATGAGTGCCCTGTTTTCCACATAATTGGTATTCCTTTTGAAAGTTTTATTACTTCATCAACTTGTTTTGAACAAAGAGTATTGTATACGATTTTTGCGCCAGGAAGAAAGTCAAGGATATCTTTTGCAAAAAGTGAAGTTAATGTATCATTCCATATAAGTCCTCCTTTTTCATCAACAACACCTATTCTGTCTCCATCTCCATCATATGAAAATCCAATGTCTGCATTTTCTTTTAATACTCGTTTTGCAACTCTTTCCTGAACCTGCTTTTCAGTAGGATCAGCAACGCCTACAGGAAAACTACCATCAAGTTTAGTATTTTGTTCAATAACAGTACATCCTGCCTCTTTTAAAATAATTGGTAAAAATAATCCTGTTGTTGCAGCACATGAATCAACTACTACTTTAAAGCCACTTGCCTCTCCTGCTTTTTTTAAAATATCTTTTTTATATTCAGGAAAAATATCATATTTAATATGCTTGCCTTTTGGTAAATAAGTTGTAAATTTATTAGATTTAACAAGCTCCCTAAATTCAATTATTTCTTCGGTCATCATAGTACTTGAAAATCCTGTTGCAAGCTTTAAGCCATTATATTCTTTTGGATTATGTGATGCAGTTATCATTGCCATCCCCCTTGTTTTAAAGCAATATTGAGCAAAATAACAGATTTGCGATAAAGTTAACCCAATGTCATATACTGTAATTCCCAGATCTGTTAAGCCCTTAATTAAAGATACGCTAAAAGATGGACTTGAAAGTCTTGAGTCATAACCTACAACACAATCATAAACTCTTCTTTTTATAAGCCAAGTAGCATAGGCTTTCCCAAGAATCTCCATTCTTTCTTCATCGAGATCTGGACCAACTACGCCTCTTAAATCATATCCTCTAAATACATGGTCAGGTATTTGCATAAGTTTATATATCATAAGAAATAACAGGCTAATATGTCAAGAGATTTTTTAACTGAATATGGGTTTTTGCTAGTTTTTAAAGCTATGTCTATTTTATGAAGCCCATGATAAAATTCTTCTAAATTCTTTTTTTTCCAAAGTTTTGCTTGAGATTCTAATTTCCATAATTGCCATTTTTGAATTTTTTTTGGAATAATTTCATATTTTATTAAAAGCAAGTTTCGAATATGCCTTATAAGCATGATAAACACAAAAATATCATCTGTTGTTTTTGGAAGATTATTTAAAGTATGTAAAAAGCCTTTAATATTTCCTTTATAACATGTATCTAAAAACTTAAATATTGTTTTATCAGGCTTAAATTCTTTAATTTTTGCCTTATCAGAGATTTTAAGTTCTCTTTTTTGCTTTTCCTGTTCCCAAGATATAACTTCTACATCTTTCATAGAAATTATTTTATTAATAGTTTTGGAGATTTCGCCAGCGCCCTTTCTTTGTATTTTTTTGCTTAAGTTTTCAGTAAAAAATATACTTTTTACTGAAAAAAGAGAAGCTGACTCCCCCATCCATTTAGTAATGTTAGAAAGATCATTTGCCTGTACAAACTCAATGGAATATTGTTTTTTTTTATAGCTTTCTAAAAGATAGGAATAATAATTTCTTGAAGAAATTACGTCTTCTCCACATATAATAGTAAGCATATTATAAATTATATACAATTTTTTTTGATATAATGAAAAATATGCTTGATTTAATAAGCATTGGTAATATAACTATTGATCTTTTTTTTAAAGGAGATTCTCTAACTCAAAAAGATAAACGCTTTCAGCTTGCTTTGGGTGGAAAATATGTAACACAATATTTTCATGAAAGTTTAGGTGGAGGAGGTGCAAATGTAGCTATTGGAGCAAGAAGAAATGGTTTAAAAACTGCAGTTATTGCTAAAATTGGAGATAATCCCTTTAAAAACATAATTATTCAAAAATTAAAAAAAGAAAAAGTCTCAACAGAATTATTACAAAGAAAAAAAGAATATACAGCAATTTCATCAATTCTTTTAGGTCAAAAAGGAGATAGGTCAATTATCAACTATGAAACCCCTAGACAACATTTATTTGCAAGCAATAAGATAATGAACAACTTACTTGATACAAAGGCAGTTTATCTAGGTAATCTTCCAGATGTTTTATTAAGCGAAAGAACACAGGTTCTTTCATATCTGAGAACAAACAATATTTTAACTATTGTTAATTTAGGTGTTAAAGACTGTAGAAGAGAAATTAAGCAGCTTGAACCTTTTTTAAATAAAATTAATATTTTAATTCTTAATGCACATGAATTTTCAGAGCTTGTTAAAAAAAAGTATGAAGATATTGATTTTAAAAAGAAAATTAATAAATATAGATTCCTAAAAGATAAGATATTAATTATTACTGATGGAAAAAAAGGAAGCTATGCATTTGATAATAAAAGATATTATCAAAAAGCTTTAAAGGTAGAGAATATTATTGACACTACAGGAGCAGGAGACGCTTATACTTCTGCATTTATTGCACATTATTTACAAACTAAAGACATTCAAGCTTCAATGGAAAAAGGCTCAAGATATGCGTCTAAGATTCTTTTAAGAATTGGAGCTAATTAATTTAGTGTTTTGATAGCAATATGCAAGCCCACAGGCAATAGCATCTGCTTCATCATCCTGTTTTAAGGGTTTTTTTAATTTTAAGATAATATTAAGCATTTTCTGTATAGATTTTTTATCAGCTTGACCATATCCTGTAATTGACTGTTTTATTTGTAAAGGAGTTAAAAAAACTATATCAACTTTTTGTTGAGCTGCAATAAGTAATATTACTCCTTGAGCTTGACTAACTTTTATTACAGACTTTTGATTTTTAAAAAAAAATAATTGTTCAATAATTATTATTTTAATTTTAAATTTTTTAAAAAGATTATTAAAAGCTTTATATATCTCTAATATTCTTTTTTCAGTAGAGTCATATTTTGAAGTAGTTATTAAACCTGACTTAATATATTTTTGTTTATTGCCCTTTTTTTCAAAGATAGCATATCCATTTTTTTCAATTCCAGAATCAATAGATAAAATTAGCATATATAAAATATATTATACAGTTAGAAATTAAATTATTACGATATCTAATTATCGAAGATTGTACTTTTAATATTATTTCAGTATTAATGTATAAATAATACTTAGTAAAATAAGTCTAAAAAACAAGAATAATGGGAGAGTCGTTACTTAGTACGTCTTGGCTAAATTCCTTACAGAACTTACACCTAACGTCTATTAAACCAATGATCTTTTGGTAAACTAAAAGACTTTTAATCTTGAGATGCGCTTCGCACTTGATATGCATTCAGTGCTTATCGTTTAGAGATATAGCTACTCGACAATGCCCTTATGGGACAATCGATACACCAGGGATCTCTTCTTCCAGGTCCTCTCGTACTGTGGAAAATTTCTCTCAAAAGTCAAATCGCTTGCACAGGATAGAGTCCGAACTGTCTCACGACGTTCTGAACCCAGCTCGCGTACCGTTTTAATGGGCGAACAGCCCAACCCTTGGAACCGACTACAGCTCCAGGATACGATGAGCCGACATCGAGGTGCCGAACCGCGCCGTCGCTATGAGCGCTCGGGCGCGACTAGCCTGTTATCCCCGGAGTAGCTTTTATCCGTTAAGCCCGTCCCGAAAATCACATCGGGATCGGGGATCACTAACGCCTGCTTTCGCATCTGTTTGGATTGTCATCCTCACAGTTAAGCCAGCTTTTGCGTTTACACATACATTCCGATTTCCATCCGGAATAAGCTGACCTTTGCGCTCCTCCGTTACTTTTTTGGAGGAAACCGCCCCAGTTAAACTGACCGCCAAACACTGTTTTGCTTGTAGGCAATAAGGCGAAAAAAAATCAAAGAGAGGTGTTTCATTGTTGTCTTAGAGACTCCCTCCTACGCTCAACAGTTAATTACCTTTCACCAATGTCTAGTTTCAGTAAAGCTTCCGGGGTCTTTTTGTCCTTGTGCAAGTAGGCCGCATCTTCACAGCCATTTCAATTTCGTCGGGCAATAGTTCGAGACAGTTATCAACTCGTTAAGCCATTCATGCGGGCCGGAACTTACCCGGCAAGGGGCTACGCTACCTTAGAACTCTCAGGGTTAGAGCTGTCGTTTACTGGAGCTTGTACCAGAGCCTTCCTCAATCAATAAAGTTGAGGTCAACCCCGATAATTAACCTACCAGCACCGGACAGGCCTCAGCTCCTATACTTCCCTTTACAGGTTTGCAGGAGCCTGTGTTTTAGATAAACAGTCGGTTGATAATCTTTCGCTGCGATCACCTTAAAAAAGGTGACAGAGCATCTTGTATAACTTACGCTCAGCTTGTTTGCCGAGTTCCTTGAACTAACATTACCCGTATGCCTTGGTGTTCTCCACCTATCCACCTGTGTCGGTTTTGGTACGGATTATTTTTACACTCTGTTTTTAACTTTTCCGGGAAACTTACGTCAGCAGACTTATTCTCATTACGAAAATTTGTATTCATAGCTTTGATATAACTTACGAAATATTTAACTATTTAAACCCTGCAAGCAAGGCTCCGCTTAGCAAACTTCGTCATTAAAAACATAATAACGCATAAAAATAAGTAACCGAATATTAACGGTTTGTACATCCCTAGCCTTAATGTATAAGGCCAAGTTAGATCCGACTAACCCTCAGCTGATTGACATTGCTGAGGAAACCTTGGATTTTCGGCATCCCGAGTTTTCATCGGGAGAATCACTACTCATGCCAGCATTCTCACTTCTTGCCTCTCCAGCAAACTTTACAGTTTGCATTCACTGATGCAAGAACGCTCCCCTACCACTTGCGAATAAATCGCAAATCTCCGTCTTCGGTAGATTATTTAGCTCCGTTCATTTTCGGCGCAGTATTTCCATCCTGCCGAGGCAGGACTATTCAGGTGAGCTGTTACGCACTCTTTAAAGGATGGCTGCTTCTAAGCCAACCTACCTGCTGTATTGGAAATACAACATCCTTGTATCACTTAAAAATCATTTAAGAACCTTAGACGAGAGTCTGGGTTGTTTCCCTTTCGCCCATACTCGCTTATCCGAATAGGACTGACTCCCCACCACCATAATAAGTATTCGGAGTTTGGTTGGTTCTGGTCGCTAAAAGCTCCCAAAACTATCCAGTAGCTCTACCCCTATTATGTTACGGTGAAGGCTATACCTAAATATATCTCGGGGAGAACCAGCTATCTCTGGGTTCGATTGGCATATTACCCCTAACCACAAGTCATCTCATGTCATTTCACCGACAACGAGTTCGGGCCTTCCATTTATTTTCATAAATGTTCACCCTGCTCATGGTTAGCTCACCCAGTTTCGGGTCGTTCAATAACTGCAAATATTTCGCCCTATTCAGACTTGGTTTCCCTATGCCTACTCCCAAATATTGGGATTAAACATGCAGTATCTTTGAACACTCGCTGGCTCATTCTTCAATAGGCACGACATCATCATAGTAAAACTATGACTTTGTCTGTTTGTTAGCTAATGGTTTCAGTTTCTATTTCACTCCCCTTTCGGGGTGCTTTTCACCTTTCCCTCACGGTACTAGTTCACTATCGGTCAGTTTGAGTATTTAGTCTTGGATCGTGACCGACCCGGCTTCCCACAAGGTTTTCCGTGTCTCGTGGTACTTGGGAATTCAGCTAGAATAATTTTCAATTTCAAATACAGGACTATCACCTTCTATGGTTGCATTTTCCAAAGCATTCTTTTATCAAAAATTATTCATGTACTGATCCCGCATATCTCCAATAAATTGGAGTTTAGACTGTTCCGATTTCGCTCGCCGCTACTGACGGAATCTCAATTTGATTTCTTTTCCTCTGGGTACTTAGATGTTTCAGTTCCCCAGGTTCCCTTCTTAACAAAAGTTAAGATCATCTTGATTACTCAAGACGAGGTTGCCCTATTCGGAAATCAACGGTTAGTAATGTCTGTTTAAGGACTCACCGTTGTTATCGCGCTTAAACACGCGTCCTTCTTCGGCTCAAACTACCTAGGCATCCTCCATTAGCATTATCTCTCCCATTATTCTTGTTAATTAATTCCTACTTACTTCACTCTAATTGTCAATGTGCGGTGGAGCTAAGGGGACTTGAACCCCTAATCTTCTGAATGCAAATCAGACGCTCTGGCCGATTGAGCTATAGCCCCATACAACACCCTATTTTAATAATATTTAAAATCTATGGTTTAATTAATGTAGGCTGTTAGGAGAGTATGAATTTAAGTTCTCCAATAATGCCTTATAATTTGTTTGTTTTCATTTTCAAACTAAATGATATCAAAGTAATTATTTCATGTCAAGCATAAAAAATTATTTGAAAATCATTAAAAAGCTATTGATTTTAAGTTTGATTTTAATGTATTATGATAGTTATGAATAAAAAGTCTAAGAATATTGTTTGGTTTGAAGAAATAGACAAGCATGATGTAGGACTTGTAGGTGGGAAAGGTGCAAATTTAGGAGAAATGACCAATGCTAATTTCCCAATTCCATATGGTTTTGTTGTTACGTCTACTGCATATTTTGATTTTGTAAAAAAAGAGAAACTTATTCCAAAAATAAAAGAGATTTTGTCTATATTAAACTATGAAAGCGCACATGAACTTCATGAAGCATCAACTCATATTCAAAAGCTAATATTATCCTGTGAAATTTCAAAATCATTATCCCATGAAATTATAGATTACTATGATAATCTTTTGGAAAAAGAGGGCAAATATTTTCATTTCCAAGGTTCTTTAATAAAATCAGGTGTAAGAAAAATTAAGCATTTATATAAGCCTCCATATGTTGCGGTTCGTTCTTCTGCAACAGCTGAAGACCTTCCTGATGCTTCATTTGCAGGACAACAAGAGTCGTATTTAAACGTAAAAGGAGATGCAAATCTTTTACAGAAAGTAAAAGAATGCTGGGCATCTCTTTTTACTGAGCGTGCAATTTATTACAGAAATGAAAAAGGCTTTGATCATTCTAAAGTAGGTCTAGCAGCAGTTGTACAAAGAATGATAGAGTCTGATAAATCAGGTGTTGCGTTTAGTATTGATCCTGTTACAAATGATAAGACAAAAATTGTAATAGAGGCAATATTTGGATTAGGAGAATATATTGTACAAGGTAAAGTAACTCCTGATCATTATGAAATTGATAAACGCTCTTTTGTTTTATTAAAAAGAGAAACAGCAACACAAAAAATAAAATTAGTAAAATCTGGAATTTCAAATAAAGAAGTTAAGCTTAAAAAATCCGAAGGATCAAAAGAAAAACTAAATAAACAGGAAATTTTAAAACTTGCTATACAAGTTAAAGATATTGAACGCCATTATTATTTTCCACAAGATATAGAATGGGCTATTGAAGGAAAACAGGTATTTATAGTTCAATCCAGACCCATTACTACAATAGGAAAGCAAGGGGAAGAAGATAAAGAAAAAATCAGACTCAAGACAAGAGATGAAGATAAGCCTTTAGTAACAGGCGCTCCTGCATCTCCTGGTGTTGCTGTAGGCCCTGCAAAAGTTATTTTTTCTCCAAAAGAGATTCATAAAATACAAAAAGGAGATGTATTAGTCGCCCGTCAAACAAACCCAGATTATGTTCCTGCAATGAAAAAAGCTGTGGCTATTGTAACTGATAAGGGAGGAAGAACATCACATGCGGCAATTGTGTCAAGAGAACTTGGTATTCCTGCTGTAGTTGGATGTGAAAATGCGACTAAATTAATAAAAACAAATAATGTTATTTCAGTTAACGGAAAAACAGGAGATATCTTTAAAGGAAAAGTATATTCAAATGAAAAAACAAAGCTCAAAGTTGAAAAAAAACATAGAAAACTAAGTACTTTAACTAAAGTTTATGTTAATTTAGCGGATTTTAATCAAGCCACAAAAATTGCATCTATGGATTGTGATGGTATTGGTCTTCTTAGAGCTGAATTTATAATTGCTGGGATAGGTATTCATCCTAAAGTATTTATTAAAAAAAAGAAAGAAAAAGTTTTTATTAATCAATTAAAGCATAATTTATTGAAATTTGTAAAACCTTTTTCACCAAGGCCTGTTATATACCGTGCTACAGATTTTAAAACTAATGAATATAAACACTTAGTAGGAGGAGAGAAATATGAACCTAAAGAAGAAAATCCTATGCTTGGATTTAGAGGAGCGTCAAGGTATATTGTCAATCCAGAAGTTTTTAATATGGAGCTTGATGCGATAAAAAGTATATGGGACAATGGATACCAAAATCTTCATCTTATGATACCTTTTGTTAGAGTTCCATGGGAGATTATTAAAATTAAAGAAATGGTAAGAAAAAAAGGCTTGCTGGATTTAATTGGATTTAGGCTATTAATAATGGTTGAAGTTCCATCAAGCGCATTGTATTTAGAAGACTTTATTAAAGTGGGGATAGATGGTGTATCAATAGGAACAAATGATTTAACAATGATGCTTTTGGGAGTAGACAGAGATAATGAAGCTGTAGCAAATATATACGATGAAAGAAATCCTTTTATTACAAGAGTATTGGAACATATTGTAAAAGTTTCTAATGATAATAATATACCTTGTTCAATATGTGGTCAGGCAGCATCAGATTATCCTGATATTATTGAAAAATTAATAAAATCTGGAATTACAAGCGTATCTGTAAATCCTGATGCAATTTACAGAACCAGAGAGTTAATATTTAATATTGAAAAGAAATTAAATAGAAAATAATATGGTAAAAATTAAATCTATAAGAGCTTATGAAATAATTGACTCAAGAGGATATCCAACTATTGAAGGAAAACTAACCCTAGATACAGGACATTCTGTAACTACATCAATACAAGGTGGTATTTCAATAGGTAAGCGTGAAGCTGTAGAGTTAAGGGATAACGATAAAAAAAGACTAGATGGAATGGGTGTAACAAAAGCTATTTCATATATAAATGAGCTTATTGCACCAAAACTTATTGGTGTTTCTCCTCAAAAACAGCAGGAAATAGATGCATGGTTAATAAAAGCTGATGGAACTAAAAATAAGTCAAAACTTGGTGCAAATACTATACTTACAATTTCGCAACTATTTATAAAAGCAGCGGCACTTGAGTTAAATATTCCAATCTTTAAATATATATCTTTGTTTTATAAAAAGATGTTTAATAGCGAAATTCCAATTAGTAAAATTCCAACACCTATATTTAATGTTATTAATGGTGGAAAGCACGCAAATAACACATTAGAATTTCAGGAATTTCAAGTTATTCCATCTTCATCATCTTCTTTTACAAAAGCATTGGAGGATGGAGTTGAGCTTTTTCATGAGTTAAAAAGAGTTTTGGAATATCGGAATGCTAATATTTCTGTTGGAGAGGAAGGTGGATTTGCACCAAATTTTTCAACTAATGTTGATGCTTTAGAAGTATTAGTAGAAACTGCAAATCATAGAAATTTAAAACTAGGAGTAGATATATTTTTAGGTCTTGATATTGCGGCATCCCATTTTTATAAAGACGATAATAAATATCATATTAAAGATAAATCAAAGCCTCTAAAGACTGATGAGTATTTTGATTTCATTATTGAAATTACTAAAAAATATGCTATTTTAGTTTTAGAAGATCCATTTCAAGAAGATGATTGGGATAGTTGGAAGAAACTAAGCAGGGAAATATCTAAAAATACAAATGTGGTAGGTGACGATTTATTAACTACAAATAAGTCTAGAGTTGAAATTGCTATTAAGGACAAAGCATGCACTACTGTATTAATTAAACCAAATCAAATAGGAACCATAAGCGAAACTCTTGAAGTTGTAGATTTAGCTAGAAAAAACAACTTTAATTATATTGTTTCTCATAGATCTGCTGAAACTAATGATTCTTTTATAGCTGATTTTGCAGTAGCAGTACAATCAGATTTTGTTAAATTTGGTGCTCCTTCACGAGGAGAAAGAGTTGCAAAATATAATAGACTTTGGCAAATAGAACGTGAAGAATTAAATAAAAAGTGAATTAACTTAACTTCATTTAATTATCAAGTATACTTGTAAAGTATATGATTGGAAAAATAAAAGGAATTATCCATGAAATAGAGGGAAATATTGGACTTATAGAAACTTCAGGAGGAATATATTACGAAGTATATCTTACACCTAAAATATTAAATAAATATACCAAAGGTAAAAAAATTGAAGTATATACTTACCTTCAAGTTCGAGAAGACGCTCATACTCTTTTTGGATTTGAAAATAGAAAAGAATACTCTATTTTCAAAATGCTGTTTTCTGTTTCAGGAGTAGGTCCGAAAATAGCTTATTCAATTATTTCGTTTTCTACACCAGATGACCTTACTGACGCAGTAAAAAATAACAACGTAGATTATTTTACAAATGTACCAGGACTTGGAAAAAAAACAGCAATGAAAATTATATTAGAACTTTCTCAAAAAATTGAAACAGACTTTACTTTAGAAAGAATGTATCTTTCTGATGATGATAAAACTGTTTTAGAGGCACTTGTTTCTTTAGGATACAAGTCTTATGAGGCAAAACAATTACTTTTAAAACTTCCTAAAAAATTATCTATAGAAGAAAAAATTAAACAAGCCTTAAAGATTAAAAAATAATAAATAGTTCTTATTTATAGTATTCTTTTATTTGAAACAAAACATAAAACCCAAGTAGTGAACCTATAATAAGTCCTCCCAAGTTAAATACTACTACCATATAAGCTGCATTTATTAAAACCATGTAGTATAAAAGTTTCCATGCTTTTCTTTGACGCTTAAATAATCCTTGTACTGCCATTATTTGTATTACTAACGTTATTACCGAATATACATTTGCAGCTATATAATTAAACCCTAAATCTAACCCCACAAAGGCAAATGGAAGGGCTATTCCTGTAATTCCTAAAAGTGCAAGTAATCCTATAGCTCCCATAATAATACCTACTAAAGTAAACCATGGAATAATGGCCACAAGAAACTTTTTTATACCTATTGGAATTGCTGGCGCTTTTTTACCAAAATAGAGGTCTAATATGCTTTCTAATTTATTAAGATCAAAGCTTTGAGAGCTTGTTTTATTTTGTGTATTCATATTGTTTAAAAATATATTAATTTGAAATTTTTGTCAAGTGATTTTTTAAATTATATACTAATGATTTTAAATACACTATAATATTGATATGGTAAAACATGAAAATATTATAAATTTTAACGAGCTTAATCTTCGACCAAAAAAGCTGAATCAATATGTTGGTCAGACAAATATTATAAAGACCCTTAGATTATTTATTGATGCAGTAAAAAAGCGAAAATTTCCTTCCGAACATATTCTTTTTTATGGTCCACCTGGAATAGGAAAGACAACGCTGTCATACATTATTGCAAATGAGCTTGAAGGGGATATAAAAATTACATCTGGGGCTGCAATTGGCAAAAGCGGAGATTTAGCAGCAATTTTAACCAATCTTAATGACAATGATGTATTGTTTATTGATGAAATTCATAGACTTCATAAATCAATTGAAGAAATGCTTTACTCAGTTTTAGAGGATTATTGTTTGAATATTGTTATTGGTAAAGGACCTTCAGCTAGAGCAGTTAGACTTTCTATTCCTAAAATTACTATAATTGGAGCAACAACAAAGCTTGCTCTTTTATCTGCTCCGCTTAGAGATAGATTTGGTCTTCTTCTTAGACTTGATTATTACAAAAAAGAAGAGATTGTTGATATTTTAGTACGTGCAAGTGATATTTTAAAAATGCCACTTGATAAAGATGCTGCACTACAAATAGCAAAAAGATCACGAAAAACACCAAGAGTTGCAAATAGAATACTAAAGCGAGCAAGAGATATATTTGAAGTTAAAAATCATAAAAAAATTGACAATGAGCTTCTTGATAAGTTATTTTCACTTCTTGAGATTGATGATATGGGGCTTACAAACATGGACTTAAAGTATTTAAAACTTCTAGCTATAAAATTTGAAAATACTCCTGTTGGAATTGAGACAATATCTCTTTCTTTATCTGAAGATAGAAGAACAATTGAGGAATTTATTGAGCCTTATCTACTTCAGATAGGATTTATTAAAAAAACTTCAAGAGGCAGAATCCTTACTAATAATGCTTTTAAACACATGAACATGAAAAGTAAGGAGAGAAAGATAGAACAAAATAAGCTTGTTTGATATAATTATATATTAGTTTTCATATATTAAATGCCGCGGTGATGGAATGGTAGACATGCAAGACTTAAAATCTTGTGATTGAATAAATCGTGAGAGTTCGAGTCTCTCCCGCGGCACATGCCGTCCTAGCTCAGTGGTAGAGCAGCTGTTTTGTAAACAGCAGGTCATCAGTTCGAATCTGATGGACGGCTCAAATGAAATAATTAAAGTTTTAAGCTGGAATTTATCCCGTTGGCATGGAAATTTTGATATAATATATACTTAAGCGTTCGTAGCTCAACAGGATAGAGCAATTCCCTTCTAAGGAATAGGTTGCCCGTTCGATTCGGGCCGGACGCGCTAGATTTTTTCAGCTTCAAGAATAACCCTATGTGTTTCGGGAAATGATTTTAGACTTTTTATTTGTTGAGCATTAAACCATTTATATCTAGATGCTTCTTTATTTAAAGTTATCTTTGCTTTTGTATTCTTGATTTTACATAAATAGCAAAATAACAATCCATGCCAATATGTTCGTACACTTTCAAATATTTTAGGAATAAATTTAACTATTTCGATTTCAACACAAAGCTCTTCTTTAGCCTCTCTTTTTAATGCATCATGGAGTTTTTCCTGAAAGTTAACTTGTCCTCCTGGTATTTGCCATATATTATTATTAATTTTATCATTTGGTTTTCCGTCAGTTCTAAAAGTTAGGAGATATTTTCCCTTTTTTCTTATAACAAATATTACAATTGGAATTACGCCTTTTTTCATTATTTTTGTAAACTTAGTGCCGGAGAGAGGACTTGAACCTCCACGGATTGCTCCACAGCCCCCTCAAGACTGCGCGTATACCAATTTCGCCACCCCGGCTTAATATATGTAAATTATATCATCACTTTCTTGTTATTATGTAAATATAAGGGTAATAAAGGAATATTCCTGGTGGATCATCCATAATTATTTTCTGATAATTGTCATATATTTTCTTTCTCATTTCAATAGAAATTGTATCTCTGCCATCTTCTAGTATTTTATCTATTTTCATATTTTGGTAATTACCAATATTTCCCTGTTTTTGAGTTGAGTGCCAAAAATAGTATTGATCGGGATCAGATGGTACTTTCCAATATGCAATTAAAAAATCAAAATTACTTGGTTTATCATATGAAATAGTATTTAATTCAATATTCATATTAAGTTCATTAAATGAGTTTTCAATTTCTTCTGCAATGTCAAGATAATCATAATAAGTAAATGCATTAAGTTTTGCTGATTGAGTTGAGTTTTTATCTTGTTTTAATATTTTTTTGCTTCCTTCTAAATCAAATATAGGATATTCCATATTTTCATCATAAGCCCATGATATTGGAGGAATAGGTCCCGCAGCAAGTTCTCCAAATTCAGCAAATTTTTCTCTATTTATTCCTTCATTTATTGCCTTTCTTATTACCTTTTCTTTTAAATAAGGATTGTCCATATTAAAAAATATCGTTAGTAATCTTGAATAATCAACTATTTTTTCTACTTTTGTGTTTTTCCAGTTATCAAATGTCTGGGCTATTGATTTTTTGGTAACAGTCATATTTGTTATTTCGCCTTTTTTGTAAGCTGTTAAAAGCTGTGTTTCATTTTCGTAAAATTTATATGTCAGCATGGGAAATTCTTTTTTATTTGGTTCAAGTACAAGTTCCTTAATATATCCGTATTTTTCATCAGCTCTTTGTAGTTTATATAATCCTGCAACACCAGTTAATGGATACTTGATAATTGGCTTTGTAAGATAAGATGGAAATATTGGAAGAGGTTTTTTTAAAACAAATTCAATAGTTGTATCATCAAGTACTTTAGTTTCAACGTCTTTAAACTGATAATTTATATCAGAGGCTTTAAACTTAGTGTTGTCGTTCCACAAAAGATCATTGTTTATATGAAATCTATAAACCATTCCCTTTTTTTTTAATTCATATGATGTAGCTATCATTGGAACAAGCTTTCCTTTTTCATTAATATACAAAAGACCATTTGATATTTTTTGCTTTATTTCTTGAGGAAGAGAATTATAATCATATTTGCCAATAATTCCAATTATTTCTCTCTTTGTTGTAAAAAGCACCTCAATATATGGAGATACAGACACTATTCCAATAATTATAATAAAGCTTAAGAAAAAGCTTATTCCTATAAATTTAATATTATTTTTAATAAATCCAGCAATAATCCAATAATAATATCTGTAAGTTTTTTTTCGAAATATCATATGTTTTTATTTCAAAAAAAGATTATATACTGATATAGCAAAGAATATTACAATAACTGCAACTGTTGCTTTTAAAACTATTTTTTCAACTCCCCTTCTTGTTTGAAACATTTCTCCTGCTCCACCCCATGCACTTCCTAACCCTGCCCCTTTCCCCTGCATAAGAATAAGACCAATAATAATTAAACTAACAATTATATTTAAAATTAATACAATGTTTTTCATAAAAGAGATTCTTCTAAATTAATAATTGACGAGATTGAAAGAGAAGAAATAAATACATTTGCAATAAAACTGATTTGAGTTTTTGCAATAACTATTCCTAACAAACTAACTCCAGGAAATACCCAGCTTTTAATATCAATAAATGAGAACTTAGAAACAAAAAAATAAAACAATAGGAAATACACTATTGTTGAAACTAATCCCATGGTTAAAATTTGAATTGGAAAAAGCACGATTTTACTTACAGGGAGCAAAATGTACCATATTATACTTATTACAATAACAGCTGTTAAAAGCGACATAAAGTCCAGTTTTATTATAAAACCCTTATTCCATAAAGATGTAATATATATAGCTGACAAAGGAAAAAGTATCATCCTGAATATTTTTTTCATATTATGATAATTATATCATTTTCTTGCTTCTTAAAAATATATGATATTTTTTTGCAAATCTATGAGATTCATCTCTTAATAAACGAATTAAATTAAAACCAAGATTGTTAATGTCCGGTCTAATAATAGGAAAATACTTATTTCCCATAATTAATCTATCTGGATGTTTTGCAATTCCAATTACTGGAATATTTATTTTTGCATTTTTTAATACATATTGAACTATTCTTACTTGAGGTTTTCCTCCATCAATAACAATTAAGTTTGGTTTGTATTTGTATTTGATTCTTCTTTTAATTACCTCTTTTATCATTTCAATATCGCTTTTTAGGTTTAGATTTTTTATTTTAAATCTTTTATATTTAGATTTATTTATAAGTCCGTTAATTAGAACAACCATTGAAGCTGCAGCATCTTTTTGTCCTGTGCTGCTTATATCATAGCATTCTATTCTTTTAAGACTTTTAACTTTTACCAAATACTTATTTAGAATAATAATTAATTCTTTTAATGCTTTTTCAGATTCATTATATGATAAAACATCATCGAATTTTACTAATGATTGATTAATGAGCTTTTCAAATCTATCAATTTTGTTTCTAAGGACCAATGCTTGTTCATATGTGTTTTTATTTTTAGATAATATTTTTAGCTTTATATATAAGCCTTTAAGTACAAAATCTGTTTTTCCTTCCAATATCCTGATAATCTGCATTATTTGTTTTTTGTATATTCTTTTGAATTCTTTTATTAATTTAATATTTTTTTCCTTTTCTATATTACTTGGACAAGGATTGCATAGTTTAATTTTGGAATAGAAACATGCTTTTTTTGATATTTTTTTCTGAGCACAATATGGAAATACTTTTCTAATTTCTCTTAATAATTCATAAAGTGTTTTATAGGATGAAAATGGGCCAAAATATCTGCTTTTTTTATCGTTTTCCTTGCGAACAATAAATATCTTAGGATATTTATCTTTTATTGTAATTTTAATATATAGATAGCTTTTATCATCTTTCCATACAACATTGTATTTAGGTTTATTTTTTTGAATAAGTTTTGATTCAAGAAGAATTGCTTTTAAATCAGAATCTGTAATAATACATTTAATTTTGTTTGAATCATATACTATTCTTGCTTCTTTAGTACTTATCTTTGCATTTTCAAAATGAGATTTCACACGGGCTAGAATATTTATAGACTTTCCTATATATAAAACCTTATTATTTTTTTTAAAAATATATATGCCTGTTGTTGCGGGAATGTTTTTTGGTATTTTTATCATTAAGTATATATTTTAGCACGATGACAAGATATTTATAAGTTTATTTGATATGATTGCTTTCTTATGGAAAAAAGCAGATATATATCGCTTGAAGGTGCATTTAAAATTCATACATTTGGTTGTCTTATAAATTCTGGTGCCTATTTTCCTATTCAAGGACTTAATGGTTTCAAAACATTAGGAATGGACTCAGTTACTAAAAAATTAAGGGTTGGTAATAGGAATGGAGAAGAAAATAATTGGAAAACTGTTTATCCTAAAGATTTTAGCAATATTCAAGTATGTCTTGGAAATATTCTTTTAAATTGTACTACTTCTTAATTCTTTTAATTAATAAGAATAAAAAGGCGATTATAAGCAATGCAAAGAGAACAAAAACTACCTTTATTCCCATATCAAATATATAAGGAACTACTGATATGTTTGTTGTAAACATTGTTTCATCAAATAAAGAAATATCAAGTACTGTTAAGTATTTAATGTTCTTTTGTTTTGAAAAATATACAACTTCAACTGTTTTTTCTTCATAAGGAGCTAAAATATCAATTGATTTATTGTATTTGTCTATTGATAAATTAGGGGCAGATATTTTTAGCGGAATATCTGTTAAAAATACATTGCTGTTGTTTAATATTGAAATTTTTGAAGTATATTTCTCTTTATCATTTATATTTTTTGGAAAATTTGTTGACTTTATTGATATTTGTATTAATTCTTCTGGAATATTTTTTGTAGCTTTTATTAATATATCTTGAGAATCTTCTTGTTTATACATTCCAGCAGGTAATGGATAATCAGGACGTTTCCCATGTATTGCAAATACAATATGATTAAGATCAAATGATGAAAAATAATCAATACCAGATGTGTTTTCCCATGTAGGATCAACAGATTTCCATTGTTTGCTTATACTGTCAAAATATTCAGGCCATGAATGTAATATGTCTGCAGTTAAAGATAATGGCCTAAGTTGTGGATCTTGAGATAAACCATAACCTTGTATTTCCCTTGAAGGTATACCTTTTTCACGAGATATTGCAATAAATAAATCAGAGTATTCCACACAAACTGCCTTACTTGGATTTTTTAATGCAAGTTCTGCTCCCAATCTTTTATTATCCCCTTCTAATTTATTGTAGTTATATTCAAAAGAATCTCTTGTAAATTCATATATATCTTGCGGATTTGTTAAAGATGCTATTTGGTTAAAGTCTGATAATTTCCAGTATTTTGTTTCATTAAATAAATATTTTTTTTGATTTTCTATTTTAGATTGTATATATGTAAGCATTGATTGTCTGGGCTTTACAAAAACTTCTATTGTTCCTTTAAATCTAACGGTTTTATTTTCTTTTGGATTTAAGTAATATCTTCCCATAAAATTGCCATCTTCATCTAAATATGTAAGATTTGGTTTGGGACTTATGCTTGATATATATATTTTTTGAAATAAAGTATCTGGAGGAAATGCAACTTCAGTATAAACTGGAGTAAGTTTAGGATTTATTAAGTGGTAAATGAGTTCTGAGTCATAATATTGGCTTTCTCCAAATACTGCATAAACTGTTCTTGTTTTTGGATTATTCCATATTATTTGATTTCCAGTTACAAGGTCCGGATTAGGTTTGGCAATAGATATTTTCCTGTCAGTATTATTTGGAAGATGTACAATGACTTTATAATTGCTATCCCCTATATTTTCTATTGTAGGAAGAATAACTTCCCAAACATTGCCATTTATTTTAAATAAATTATCCTGATTAAATTGCAAGTAGAAATTATTAACAGTATTTTTGCCAATGCTAGGGTTAGTAAACTCAAGCTCTATTCTATTGCTTTTAGATTCTTTTGTTACAACAGGAGAAATTGTACCTCTATCGTCTTGTGCTTTAATATTTTTAATTTGGAAATTGTTTGGAAATGATATTCCAAACTTTTTTACATATACGGTTGATGTTTTATTAGTAAGCTTTATATTAAACTCAACATTAGACTGTACATTATTGCTTCCTTCTTTAAGGTAATAGTTAACTTCGTAATCAGTTGTAAAATCTTCTGCAAGAATTGAAGAAGGGTAAAGAAGAAATACTAAAAAAAGTATTAGAATAAATGCTTTTTTTAAAAAGTAATACATTTAATAATTATAGAATAAAATAGTAGTAATATTCTGTAATTCTTAATCTCTGTTCGAATTTATATCAGAAAATCCTAGGAAAAGGAATTTGCCTTATTGTAACACCAAATGATGAAAGTTGTTTTGGAGTAGCTTTTAAGGGTTTAAGAGCGATTTCTAAGGCTTGTCCAAGGCGAACTAAATTAGCCAAGAACTTTTTTGTCGCCCAATGAGACTTCAGTTAAAGGGTAAATTTCATTATCAACGTACCTTCTCATATATAGATATTATATAATATTTTTTATATAATACATCATCATATAATATGAGTAATAAAAATCGTATAAACCCAGAACTTGATTTATCACAAAGCTTTATATATATACGTGCTATTTATCATAGATTATTTCATGATTTTTCATTGACTGGACCGGGAGAAAATTGGAAAACAGACAGAGAGAATTTTAGACGTCTTATTTATGGTTTAAGTTTGCCTACTGTAAATCCAACTGAAATTAAAAATAAAGCTATGGGAATTTGGCCAAATGGAATTAGAAAAATAGAGAGAAGATAAAAATATTAAAGTAATAATATTAAATACTGTTTAATTATTTAATATGTTTTTTTAAATATTTTGCAGTAAATGAAGATTTATTATTTAAAATCTTTAATGTTTCACCTTTGTAAACAACCCTTCCTCCTTTATCACCTGCGCCTGGACCAAGATCAATAATATATTGACAGTTTTTAATTACATCTAGATTGTGTTCTATAATTATTACTGTATTTCCCTTTTCAACAAGCTTATAAAGAGTAGAAAGAAGCTTTTCAATATCGTAAAAATGCAATCCTGTTGTAGGCTCATCAAGAATATACAGTGTTTTTCCTGTATCTCTTTTTGAAAGTTCATTAGCAAGCTTTATTCTTTGAGCTTCACCTCCTGAAAAAGTAGGTGCTGGTTGTCCAAGCCGAATATATCCTAATCCAACATCCTGTAAAAACCTTGTTTTTTGGTAAATCTTAAAATGATTTTTAAAAAATTGGGAAGCTTCATCAATAGTCATAGATAAAATATCAAATATAGTTTTCCCTTTATATTTAATTTCAAGAGTTTCATTATTGTATCTATTTCCCTGACAAACATCACATTTAACATAAATATCAGGCAAAAACTGCATCATTATCTTAATTACTCCAGCGCCTTGGCATTTTTCACATCTTCCCCCTTTAACATTAAAAGAAAACCTTCCTTTTTTAAAACCTCTTGCTTTGCTTTCTATTGTTTCTGCAAATACATCTCGAATAGTGTCAAAAAACCCTGTGTATGTTGCGGGATTAGATCTTGGAGTTCTACCTATAGGAGATTGGTCAACCATGTAAACTCGCTCAAGATAGTGGTATCCTAAAAGTTTAGAAAACTCACCAATGCTTTCATTATAAAAGCCGTTAATATAGTACTTTAGTGCAGGATATAAGGTTTCTACAATAAGAGATGATTTTCCAGAACCAGAAACTCCAGTAACAGCAATTAAATTTCCAAGAGGCAATTTAATATTTATATTTTTTAAATTATATTGTTTTGCTCCCATAAGTTCAATTTGACCTTTATTTCTATACAATTTATTTGTATTAATTGGGATAATTTTCTTTTTAGATAAATATTTTCCTGTTAATGAATTTTTGCACTTTTTCATGTCTTTTACACTTCCAGCAAAAATAACTTTACCCCCATCATTTCCAGCTTTTGGGCCAAGTTCAACTGTAAAGTCAGCGCTTTCAATAGTTTCTCTATCATGTTCAACAATAATTACAGTATTTCCCATGTCTTTAAGACTTATTAATGTCTTAATAAGAGCTGAGACATCTTTTGGATGAAGACCAATTGATGGTTCGTCCAGTACATATAATACTCCAGTTAACCCAGTTCCAATTTGGGAAGCAAGTCTAATTCTTTGAAGCTCTCCTCCAGACAGTGTCTTTGCTGTTCTTGATATTGTTAAATATGAAAGACCTACATTTGAAAGAAAATTAAGTCGTACAATAATCTCTTTTAAAATATGTTTTGAAACGTGTTTTTCATATTCATTTAATTTATTATTAATGTCATTAATAAAATAATTAATAAGCTTATCAATTGATTTATCTGAAATATAAGAGATATTTTTATTATCAATTGTAATTGAAAGAACTTCAGGTTTTAATCTTTTTCCTTGACACTTGGGACATACCTCTTCTTTAATATATTTATTAATTTCAAAACCTTCAATATCTTTTCCAGCTTCAAAGAAACGCATTTCTAAAACATTAACAATACCCAAGAATTTTTCATATATTTTTGTCATCCTTCCATATCTATTTTTTCCATAAACTTCATATGTTTTTTTAGTTCCATAAAGTAAAATATTTATTTTCTCAGGTGAAAAATCTTTTAAAGACATATTCAAATCAATATTCTCATCACTTGCAACGGTTTTTAACAATCTTATAAACCACGTGTCTTGAGAATAAAGCCTGTTAAAAGGCAATATCGCACCTTCATTAATACTTAAGTTTTTATTAAGTAATAAATCAGGGTCAATGCGGTATATTGTACCTATCCCTTTACACCTAACACATGCGCCAAGTGGAGAATTAAAAGAAAACATTCTAGGTTCAATTTCAGGCAAGGATAAATTACATATAGGGCAAGAAAAATGTTCAGAAAAAAGTATTTCTTTTTTTCCTTTTAAAACTACAAGTCCATCTGAAAGATTTAATGATTGTTCAACTGACGTTGTAAGTCTAGATTTTAAATTTGAAAGAAAAATGTTATCTTTAATATCTTTATATTGCACGCTTATTGAATCTGTTTCGACTTCAATATTATGCTTATTATTTTTTAAAATATTAATCTCACTATCAATATTTTTTAATTCTCCATCTATCCTAATATTCATAAATCCCTTGCTTCTTATGTTTTTAATTAGATCTTTAAATTCACCTTTTTTTTGTCTAATAACAGGACTGTAAAGTTTAAACGTATGAGGTTTAATTTTATTTTCACCAACAGCTTTAGTTATTTGCTTTATAATTTTTAATACAATTTCATCTAAAGAAAGCTTAGTTATTTCAACATTGCATTTAGGACAATGAGGATGACCAATACGTGCAAAAAGAAGCCGTAAGTAATCATATATTTCAGTAATTGTTCCAACAGTTGATCTTGGATTATGTGAGGTGCTTTTTTGATCAATAGAAATGGCTGGAGAAAGCCCTTCAATTAATTCAACATCAGGCTTATTCATAATTCCTAAAAATTGTCTTGCATATGAAGATAATGATTCAACATATCTTCTTTGTCCCTCAGCATATATAGTGTCAAAAGCAAGAGATGATTTTCCTGATCCAGATACTCCAGTAATTACAATTAATTTATTTTTTGGAAGTGCAAGATTAATATTTTTTAAATTATGTTCTCTTGCTCCTTTTATTATTATTTTATTCTTCATAAAAATAATTAATAATTAATTTTTTAATTCTTTTACTTTATTTCTTATTTCAATTGCCAGTTCAAAATTCAAACTTTCTGCACTTTTTTTCATTTGTTTTTCAAGTTGTTTAATAAGCTTTTTTTTGTCATATGGAGTAACTGATTGAGCTTTTATACTTTTTAAGTATTTACTATCATATTTAGAAATATTTCTATCAGATATTAAAAATTCTTCATCTTTTTCAATTATTTTTTCTCTTATTGGTTTGTATATGGTTTTAGGTATAATATTATGCTTTTTATTGTATTTAATTTGAACGTTTCTTCTTCTTTTAATTTCCAAAACAGCATTTTTTATTGATTTAGTTATCTTATCTGCATATATTATTACTTCACCCTTTATATTTCTTGAAGCTCTTCCCATTGTTTGTATAAGAGCTGTTTTTGACCTTAAAAAGCCCTCTTTATCTGCGTCAAGTATGGCAACTAAGCTTACTTCAGGAAGATCAAGTCCTTCTCTTAATAAATTTACTCCAATTAACACATCAAATTCGCCTTTTCTTAAGTTGTCCAGTATGTCGGATCTAACTAATGTTTTTATATCAGAATGAAGATATTCTGCTTGAATATTTTTTTCTTTAAGATAATCAACTAAATCTTCTGCTATTTTTTTAGTAAGAGTTGTTACAAGAACTTTTTCTTTACTTTTTATTCTTTTTTCAATTTCAATTATTAAATCAGAAACTTCATTACTAGACCCTTTTATTGTAATTTTTGGATCTATAATTCCAGTTGGCCTTATTAATTGTTCAACTAGTCTTTTATTTGAGATATTAAGTTCCCAAACATCTGGAGTTGCTGATGTATAAATTATGTGCGGGGGGATTTTATAGAATTCTTCAAATTTTAATGGTCTATTATCAAGTGCTGCTTGTAATCTAAATCCAAAATCAATAAGTGTTTGTTTTCTTGAATGATCTCCATTATACATTCCTCTAAGTTGAGGCACAGTCATATGAGATTCATCAATAAACACTAAAAAATTGTTCTTATATGATGATTTAAAATAGTCTAGAAGACTATAAGGTGGATCACCTTTTAATCTTCCATCAAAATATCTTGAATAATTTTCAATTCCACCTACATATCCCACTTCTTTTATCATTTCCAAATCATAATTAACTCTTTTTAATAGTCTTTCTGCCTCAATGTTTTTCTTTTTTCTTTTAAGTTCACTATGTTCCTTTTTTAAATCTCTTCGTATCATGCTTTCAGCTTTTTCTATAGCAGTATTATTTACCAGATATTGTTTAGCTGGATAAATTATTATTCTATCAATCTTCTTTATATTAGATATCCTATTACCTGTTATTGGTTTAAAAGGAATAATTTTACAAACAATGTCTTTTTCAATAGTAATTCTATATCCTATATCTTCATAAGCAGGGTATATATCAATTCTGTTACCCCTTATTCTAAAAGTTCCTCTTTTAAAATCAAACTCACTTCTTTTATATTGAAGCTCTGCAAGTCTTGTTGAATATTTACTAATTGACGCCTTATTCCCTTTTTCTATTTCAAGTACAAAATTGCCATATTCATGAGGTGAACCAATATTATATATGCAAGAAACCGAGGCAATTACAATAGCGTCTTTTTTAGTTAATATATTTGTTGTTGATTGAAGTCTAAGTTTTTCAATTAATTCATTAATATCAGCCTCTTTTTCAATATATGTATCGGTAGTTGGCATATATGCTTCTGGCTGATAGTAGTCGTAATATGAAACAAAATATGAAACAGAATTATTAGGAAAAAAATCTCTCATTTCTTGATAAAGCTGTCCGGCAAGTGTTTTATTATGTGAGATAATAAGAGCAGGCATGTTTAGATTATTTATTATATTTGCCATTGTAAAAGTTTTTCCAGATCCTGTAACTCCAAGTAAAACCTGATTTTTAAATCCATTTTGAATTCCTTTTACTAATTTATTAATAGCTTGAGGCTGATCTCCTGTTGGTTTAAATGAAGATTTTAAATTAAACATAAAGAGTTAATTATATCACGTTTATAAATAGAATTTTAGTACATGTATTTGATATTTGGATAAATGAATATATAATTTGAAGATGGAATTCTCAAAAACGCCTGAAATTATTAAGGATATTGATTTGATTGCTGATTATGTTCCAATTGATGTTTTATTGGCACTGTTGTATTGTATGGATGGACAAGATATAAGAAGGATTGAGTATAAAATTCACTGTACATCATGCAACGCAATAAGATTTAAACCCATTCAAGTAGAAGATGTAGAAATTGATCTTAAAGATACACATTAAGTTGTTGGAATAAGTAAATATGATATAATTTCGTTTATATGAGTCAAAATGATATTGAAAGAAAACGAACATGTAAGCATCCATTTTGTCTTCGTGATGGTGGTTGTTATCTCCTATATATAGTTCGTAAACATCCTGAAATGGTAGAAAACATTTTTAAAGATAAGCGATTTGGTGGTTGTAATCGTTTAGACGAAGTTCAAGCCGCTATAGATAAAGCAAAAACTAATAAAGATCCAATTAAAGATAAACATCCTTCACAGTAATTTTATATTCATCTTTTTATAAATTTTTGTATACTTACTAAATGAAAGAAGCAATAATGCAGTTTGCAGAATGTATAGTTAGTTCTGATTATGCATTGTTGGGACTTTTTTTATTATCTTTTGCCGAGTCTTCTTTCTTTCCAGTTCCTCCGGATCTTGTTATGATACCACTTGCAATATTAAATCCTCCTCTTGCATTGTTTTATGCGCTTATTACAACATTAGGGTCTGTAATTGGAGGTGTTTTTGGATTTTTTATTGGTAATAAAGGAGGTAAAAAAATAGTTTACAAGTTTATATCTGAACAAAAACTATATAACGTAAAGCTTTATTATAAAAAATATGATGTCTGGGCTGTTATTGTTGCTGCTTTTAGTCCAATACCATATAAAGTATTTTCGGTTTCTGCAGGATTATTTGATTTAGATTTTAAACGATTTATTATAGCTTCTATTATTGGAAGAGGTGGAAGATTTTTTATTGTAGGTACTTTAATTTTCTTGTTTGGTGCCACAATTAAAACATTTTTAAATGAATATTTCGAGCTTGTTACTATTGGATTTACAATTCTTCTTATAGGTGGATTTATAATAGCTAACTTTGTTTTTAAACATAAAAAGAAAACCTTAATAAAAGATAATAATTCATAAACATTCTAGGTATACTATACCCATGTTATACATAGTAGGAACTCCTATTGGAAATATTAAAGATATCTCTATTCGTCAGCTTAATGCTTTTTCAAATTCAGATATTATTTTGGCCGAAGATACAAGATCTGCTAAAAGATTAATAAATTTATTAAAAGAAAGAAATAGCCTTAAAACAAAGAAAAATCTTTTCTTTGTTTCGTATTTTAAAGAAAAAGAATTGGAAAAAATACCCCAGATTTTAAAATATTTAAAAGAAGACAAAACAATAAGTTTAATATCTGAATCAGGAATGCCTTTAATATCAGACCCAGGTTATATGCTTGTTAAACTATGTATTAGAAATAACATTCCTTTTGAAGTTGTACCTGGGCCTTCTGCAGTATTAACAGCAGTTGTTTATTCTGGATTTAACCCAAAACATTTTACATATTTTGGGTATTTTCCTAAAAAAGAATCAGAAATTAAAAAAATATTAAATAAATTAGTAAATGTAAAGAAAGAATTTCCAGATATGCTTTTTGTATTTTATGAATCAGCAAAAAGAATAAATAAAACTTTAAATATTTTAAACTCTTTTAATTATAATTTTGATGTTTCAATATGCTCGGAAATGACTAAAAAGCATGAAAACATTAAAAGAGGGAAAATTAGTAAATTGTTAAATGAAGAATATAAAGGAGAAATAACTATTGTACTTAAATAACATGAAAAATATATATTTTAAAAATGAAATAATTAAAAAGGTTTTGGAGAAATATAAAGTAATATGGTCCCTGCATTATCTTAATGGTTTAGCAGGATGGGACGCAAGAATATACATGCCTAAAAAAGGAATTATTGCAAGAGGAAAGGCTCATGCTCAAGCTTCCAAACTTATTCAACAATTCTTCTTGGATAAAGAGTTTGTCTATCTTATTAATAAAGCAAGTGAAGAGAAAAATCTTAATGTATATGAAAAAGGAGTTTTAAGGATATTAAGAAAAGATTTAGATCAATATCAAAAGCTTCCTATTAAATTTACTGAAAAATGTGCTGAAATTACAAACAAAGCGCAATCTATATGGGAAAATGCTAAAAATAACGATGATTTTAAATCTTTTGCTCCAATTTTAGGCAAAATTATAAAGATGTGTCAGGAGAAATCTGAGATTATTGGGTATAAATCTCATCCATATGACGTTCATATTGATGATTTTGAGCATGGTATGACAACGCATGATGTTGATATGTATTTTGATTCTATAAAAGGCTCTTTAATTAAAATGCTTGCATATATTAATAAATCTAAAAAATATATTCCAAAACATATATTATCTAGTGAAATATATAGTAAGCATGAAATGAATAATCTTAATAATTCAGTTCTTGATTATTTAGGAGCAGATAGAGATAGGTTTAGGATGGATATTTCAAGTCATCCATTTACGCAAGGATTTGGCCCAAATGATGTAAGAATTACAACATGGTATCATGATAAGGATTTTGCTTCAAGTTTAACTGCAACTATTCATGAATTTGGACACTCATTATACGAGCTTGAAAGTATTGCTGATTTTGAGTTTACTCCTTTAAGCGGAGGAAATTCATTAAGTATTCATGAATCATTATCGCGTTTTTGGGAAAATATTGTTGCAAGATCTTATGGATTTGCTAAATTTATTCATAAAGATTTAATTAAGCTTGGTGAAAATTATAAAAAATACAGTACTTCAGATATATATAAATATTTAAACATTGTTTCACCAGGTTTAATTAGAGTTGATGCTGATGAAATTACATATCATTTTCATATATTAATTCGTTTTGAATTAGAAAAAGATTTAATAAAAGGAAAACTTAAAGTTAAAGACTTGCCTGATGCATGGAACGCGCTTTATAAAAAGTATTTAGGTATTAAGCCTTTAAATTATAAAGATGGAGTTCTTCAAGACATACATTGGAGTGCTGGACTAATAGGATATTTTCCAACTTATTCAATAGGCACTGTATTAAGCTCAATTTGGATGAATTTAATAGAAAAAGATATTGGGAGTATTAATAAGCTTGTTGAAAGTAAATCGGGAATTAATAAACTGAGAAATTGGTTACAAAATAATATTCATAAATATGGAAGTTCGTATGATTTTAAAGACATGGTTAAAAAAGTAAGCAAAAACTCCTTTAACACAACTTCATGGAAAAAATACTTAAAAAAGAAATATTCAACTATTTACTGATTATTCTTTTTTTCTTCCGAAAATAAAGTCTAGGATTTTTTGAAAAAATGATCTTTGTTCTTCTTGTTCAAGTTCTATTTCTTCTTCATCAATTTCTCCATCATCTAACAATTCTCCACTTTCTAATATTGTTGAATCACCTTGAACAGATTGTTTTCCAGGCACAGCTCCATTTCCATCAGCTTTTAATAATGGAACAACCGTAAAAACAGTAAATAGTAAAAAAAGTACCGTAATTATATATGATAGTTTTTTTTTCATAGATATATATTAATTTCTAATTATACTCAAAATACTGAGTAGAGTAAGATAATATATTTTAAAATAAATGTCAAATGATTATTTTATAGTTTAATTTATTATATTGATAATATCTAATATAGATTTATTCTTTTTTTTGAGCCTCTCTCTGGTTACGTATATTTATGACAGTATCATAATTTGACGCGTAACTTTCAGGTTTGAAAGGTACTTCACGATAAAGCTCTACTTCTCGCATTTCTTTAGGAGTTAATTCAAGACTTTCATACTTATCATCTTGATTATAACCTGCTACTGTAAATCTCCTAATCGGAAATATACTTTTTAATAACTCTATAATATTTTGTTTAAGTTAATTTATAAATTCTTGTTTATATACAAATATTAATACTATCAATTAGTATTGCAAAGTCAAGTTTGCTTAAAAGCAATAATTAAAGTGAACCAAAAGGATTTTTCTTGGAACCAATACCTTTTGGAACTTAAACAACTCTACTCTATTATACCTGAAGCTAAAGCTTATCTTCCAGCTTACACTACTAATAGGTATTAGAACCTCAAAGGTAATTAAAGATGTATAATAGCTTTATGGACAATGATTATAATATAGCAATGGAGAATTTGAAAAATGCTTCTGAAAAGTTAGGAAAAATTCATAATTCTGTAAGCGAGATGCAGATTGAAATGAGATATAAAGCATCTGACTTTTATTATAAACTAGCTTTACTATCTGGTGGTGTGCTAAGTTTGAGCATAACTTACATTGGCTATTTGGCTTCTGTGCCGACTCGTCAGATTAATTATGCTGAATTACTCTTTTTGGGTTGGTTTTTACTATTAACTGCGGTATTTTCCAGCATTTATAGAAATCATTTTAATTTAGATATGGGACATCATCAAACCCTTAATGTGCTTAATAATGCTCGGCTAGAAGAATTTAGAGCTTCCTTGTTTGTCTTAGAAAATTATCCTGAGTATTTTATAAACCTCAAAACTCAAGAAGAAGTAGATAGGGAAATTAAAACTACAAAAAATAACATTTCTATGGTTGAGAAAGGAATAAAAAGTGTGGAAAATGAAGAAAAGAAAAATTCTTTTCTATGGTTGGCTTCACAAAAAATTGCTCACATTAGTTTTTTCCTAGGAATGGTTATTATTACAGTTTTTGCTTCGTTAAATTTACCAATCGCCATAAATTTTACTCTCATAAATTTCGCTAAGTGAACTCGGAGTTCCCAGAATGGGAACTCAATAGAAACTTATATGTATAATGCTTATCAAACTTTTAGACAATTACAGATTGAAGTTGAAAAGTAAGCTGCTTCTATATGGAGGTTATCATAGTTTTAGTTCCAATCCCACGTTCCCCTCGGGTTCCATAAAATTCTAAAGAAGGTACAATACATATATGACATACCAAGAAGCTGAGAAAATTTTGTCAGGAATTATTTGTTATAATTAATCTTGATAATTAGGAAAGCCTAAACTCAATTTATGGAAACAAATCAATTTTTTAAACGAATTCCTTTATGGGCTTGGATAATAATAGTAATATTTTTAATAGGTTTAATAAGCTCTTCTCTTCCTGTAAATATAGAGACAAAAATTAAACAAGAAGAAGAAATTAAAAAAAAGCAAACGGCTATCAAAAAAATACAAGCCAAAGAATTTCACGATAAAGGAGAAAAACTCAATAATGAGGTAGGAGAGGTATTTTTACAGTCAAAATATGATATTTTTACAAAATCACATCTTGAAAATATTGGGAATTCAGCAATTAGTCTAGAATTAACAGTTAAAGATAGTTGGTATTATCTTCCAAAATTTCAACAAGATAGATTGATAGAAGACGCATGGAGAATATTTAATATGTTAGCTGTTAAGTATAAACTAAGAAATGAGAATGATATCGCTTGGGAAGTAATTTTTTTAGACACATACGAAAAAAAAGTGGCAAAGATGGGTTGGTAGTTAAAAATTAAAGTTGATTATTTTTGTGCAAGTGGTTGCATAAGGCTAAAAACGCTTGATAACTATACAACTATTATTTAAAATAATTGTTAGGAAATCTACTCGCAGTCAATTTTTTTCATATTTACCTATATTGAGAACTTATTAAATTGTTACAATTTTATGTATTTTATATGAATCATATTTTCCTGCAAAGAATGACTTAGGAAGTGGGCTGTCAGAAAGTACATTCGCAATAAGTTCTAAACGGAAAATCAACTTTTTTCTGTCACGTTGATATTTATTGGGAATAGTGTGCTTATGTTTCTTTTGTATTTCCTCAAATTCTTTGAAAGCTCTTTTAACTTCTTTTTCTGGAGGTGCATTTCTATTATACGGGCTCATATATTTCTCATAAAGCCGACTAAGATAATATTCATATCCTTTGGTTTCCTTTATAATTCCTACAGCACTTATATAAGATGCAGGAAAATACCTTTCTTTTGTAACAGGATCGTTTTTTCGCATGGCACCTTTTGCTTTATAGTCAAAATAAGGCTTACCACGCGGAGCACCATTTTTTTTATTGATTTGTAGTCGTATAACAGGATCACCATACATTGCCCATTCAAGATCTCGCATGCTTAAAGCAAATCCTTTGTTCTTTCCAAGTAAAATTATGGTATAGTCTGCTTTTTCCTTGTGTGGTTTTAACTGCTTTTTCGCTTTTTTTATCTTTTTCCGCATAATATCCGCTACACCCATAGCGTCCATAGTACCTGCACCTTTGACATGATCTAAAGGTATTGTTTCAATCTCTTTTATCTCAACTAACGCAGACTTACCATGAACCACTAAATAGTCTGGGATTTTAAGCTCTTTACCTAATGTGCTAAATGGTTCATATTCAAAATCAGTAATACCTTCCTGTAAGAGATAGTGTTCAAATCTTAAATCAATAGCTGTTTTTATATTTTTCTGAAATTTCTTAGAATCCATTATTTGGATTATATATAAATTTAATTTAATATAACAAGCAACAAAATTATAAATATTTTATGTTATTGTTATAATAGAAACATTTTAAAGAAGGGGGTGTAAAAATATCTAATATGAAGTGTCCAAAATGCGGAGTTGAGATGATCTATAAGAAAGAGAACCCAATCTTCAAATATTTTGCTGTTAGTGGTTGTATTGGTTGTTTGTTTACTCTCATTGCCGCTATTCTATTACTTCCTTTGTTACTTTTTTTGATACCATTGGCTTTCTTTTTACCTATTAAGGAGTTTTATTTGTGTCCTAAGTGTGGCTTTAGAGAGCGATTATATTATAAAAAGTGAATTAAATAAATTGTTAATAACAAAAATTTTTCTTGGAACCAATATATCCTTAAACTCAAGCAACTATGCTTAATAATTCCCAATAAAAAGGAGTATCTCCAAACGTATAATAAACTATTAGGTATTAGAACATATCTTATTACAAATCAAATTAGCATTAAATTAGCTAATTTGATATTATTCAAATAATGAAAGGAATACTATCTATAGAACCAAAGTATCAACAATTATTCTCATTTAACGAGGAACTAAGAAAAATTGTTGAAGATAACTGGGAGAAAATTGGTACTATAAAAACCCCTACAAAAGCTATTATTATTTTTGCTCTAACTAAAGGACATAAAACACATAAAGCATCATTAATTCTCTGTGATCAAGGTTTTGGACAAGATGCGGCGATACTAGTTCGCTCATTGTTTGAACTTGCAGTAATTTGTGGCTATATCACTAAAGATAAGACGGGAAACAAGGCTTTAAGGTATATGAACTATGATTGGATATTAAGAAAGAAAATGTTTACTTATATCCAATCAAAAGAACATTTAGTAAAACTTATTAAGGAAGAACATCCTGAAACTGATCAGGTAATAGAAGATATTTTGAAATACTCAAAAAAAGCAGATGAAGAATTTGATTATGAGTATTTTGGATGGGCGGACAAACGATTAATAGAGATGTCAGAAGATACAGGATTGAGTGAAGTTTACAAAACTGTTTATAGACTTCAGTCTCAACTTGCTCACTCCGATCCTAGAGTTGCGAATGAGTATATAAGAGAAGAAAACAATAAATTTATATATGAATCTGGTGCTAGTAAGCGTTGGGTTATAGAAGCCTTAGTTACTTCTTTTCATTTTTACTATCTGATAACCGCATATTGGAATGAAACTTTTAATATCGGACTTAACTCAAAATTTGATGATCTTACAAAAAGATATTCAAATCAAGTTAGAATTGAAAAAAAGATGACTTAGAAACATTCTGTTATCTACCCAGCAATAAACATTAGGACAAACGAAATATTTACTAGTTACATTGGAGTATATAATCAAGAAAAGTTTTCCACTCAAAAATACTATAGTTCTACATACTATTGTTATCATTTAAGGGTTAGTAATTCAAATTAGACTTGACAGTTCAATTTAATATTAATATAATTTATACAGCGAGGTATAAATTTATGTTACTAATCACAGACAATCTACTTGTAAAATATCTTGAAGCTAATGAAAAGCTTAAGCTTGATGAGTTTCTCAACAAGAAACTTTTTAAAGTTTCCGATACTCCTCTAACCTATAGGCAAGTAAACGCTCTTGGTGAAGATAAGTTATTAAGCACAGATAGAGAAACGAAGCAAAGTTGGAGAAAATTTAGCTTTAAGGAATTGGTTTATATTTTAATAGTTAGAGAACTAAAAAAATTTGGATTGAAACACGAACAGCTTAAATTTCTATGGCAAGCTTTTTTTAAAGAACCTGTTAAACAAAAGATAAACAAAATTAGTATTAATAAATTCATAGGTGAATGTGCAACTGGTTGCACATTTGGACAGGTAGAGATAAAAATAGCAATTGATACTAATGGAAATGTTATTTTCTATGATCCATTTCATTCTATTTTCCTTGATACTATATCAGGCTCAAAAACTTTAATTACCATAAGATTAAATGACATGGTGAATACTTTGCTTAAGCAAATGGGTAAAAAATCTATACCTTTAACTTGGACACAAGACAAACTCGTATTTGATACTATTCCAGATATTTCATTGAAGGAAAAAGAGTTACTAAAAATAATAAGAAATAAGAATTTTAGCGTTATTAAGATAAAGAAAAAAGATGGAGACATTGCTGTTGTTTATGCTGAAAAGATTTTAGATAGCTCTAAAGGATTAAACCAAACAGATTTAATCAAAACGATTAACGATAAAGATTATCAAGATATAAACATAATTAAACGTGATGGCAAAATAGTTAATTTTAAAGTTGAAGAAACAATTAAATTTTAAGCTGAGCAAGAAAAAATTGCAGGCATATATAGATAAATTGCTTAAGTATCAAGAAGAACTTGGACTAAGGCTGGCAATAATGCCACTTAGTTCAAATGATAGACAACGAGATATTAAAAGCGAAACTAAAGAAACAACTAATATGTTTAAAGCTCACAAAAGAGCAGGAAGAAGTTGTTGTTAAAGAACTTAACTATTTATCAAATCTTTTAATTGATATCTATATAAAAGAAACAAAATATGATAAGCAATAAACAGCATAAGGCTAATCAGACAAACTCACTTTTAGGTGGTGTGTGTCAATTGGAATGGTAAATTGTGCATAGAAATAGTTTAATTTTGTGCATTAAAT
>CAZHJA010000001.1:0-40773 GCA_964532865.1 uncultured Gammaproteobacteria bacterium | reverse complement strand
ATTTAATGCACAAAATTAAACTATTTCTATGCACAATTTACCATTCCAATTGACAGTCTAATAATAATACAAAGATATATAGAATTTCTTTCATTGGTTTTGGAAGTAGGTATATATGAAGCCCTGGAAACAACTGAATATATAGGTTTAATCTCGTTACCAACAATTTACAACCTTAGAGAATCAAACTTTTTTTACAGGCCTTTTTTTACAAGAAAGCCGATTTTTCTAATATCTTTCAACTTCTTACAATATCTTTTAATATCTGTTAAAATATTATCTAATGTTATTAGATTATAGATACAAAAAAAACAAGAAAATAGAAAATTGTCTTAAAAGATTAGAAATTGCTAAAAAAGTTATTGAGCTTTTACCACAATTGCCGCATATTGAAAGAACTCTTCAGAGAAAATCATTTCTTAAAAGCTCTCTTTTCTCAGCTCGCATTGAAGGGAGCAAACTGCATTACGAGGATGTTCGTTTCGTCAGTGAAAGATCAAAAACAAACAATCTTGAGAAAATTGAAGTCTTTAATATCCTTGATGCTCTTCACTGGTTATATTCTTCTCAGTCTCCTAAAACTCTCAGTATTGGTCTCATTTTAAAATTGCACAAGATGGTAATGAAAAATATTTCTCCTTCTGCGGGCATTTTTAGAAAAGAAGTTTCGGCAATATTTAATCAAGCCGGAATTGCAGTTTATCTTCCTCCACCCCCAAATAAAATCTCTGAACTTATAAAAACATTAATTAACCGAACAAAATCCTCTCGCGAAACTAAGTATATTAAGATGGCGCTTTTTCATTTTGGTTTCGAAAAAATTCATCCTTTTCTAGATGGAAATGGCCGTGTTGGTCGATTGCTGTCCACTTTTATTCTTAAGCAAGGTCAATCTGATTTCCGAGGACTCGTTTCATTAGAAGAATATCTTGAAAGAAATAAACAGGTATATTATGATCTTCTTGCAATCTCCAAAATAGATATTACAAGATTTATTGAGTTTTTTTTAGAAGCGCTTGCAGAACAGGCAGAAAAGACGATTAATAATTTAAAAGATATTAAAGAAGAAAGACTAGAAGACACTCTTCTTCCAAGACGACGAGAGATTTGGGAAATAGTTAGAAATCATGGGATGGTCTCTTTTAATTTTATTAAACGTAGATTTATTAAAGTACCAAATAGCAGTTTGCATTATGATCTTCGGGAGCTTATAAAAAAAGGTTTAATTAAAAAACTTGGTTCAACTCGAGGCGTACGCTATGCGCTAAGATGAAAGCATCTAAACACTTTAAGATTTTGCGGCAAAATAAAAATTGCCGTTAAAACAAAACTCCATGCGGCAGTAATTGAAGAAACATTTTTTACTAAAAATACCAAAACAGTCATTAAAACATTTTGTGATGTTTGGAGTTATCCCATAATTTTAACAAGATTTTCGTTTGACTTTTCTTTAGCATTTTTATATAATTTTTTTAGATAAAAACTGGTGAGTGAGCGTGATGCCACAACCCAGTTTTTTCTGCTTTTTAAGGCAATACTTTAAAACTTTCAATTTGAGAATATAGTTTTTTCTTCTTTTTGCCTGTATTTGGACAGATATTAAAAAGTTTTTTATTAACCACCTCAATTAGTTTCTTCTCATATTCTGATAAACTATTTTTTGTCGATTTTTCGTACTTAAGTCTCAACCCATAAGCTAAAATATCAGCAAGCTGTTCTTCAACGTCAAAGTTTTTCTTAGTTACAAAGGAAACCTCTGTCAATACATTCTGAACTTGTTTATAATCAACGCCTAATTCTCTAAAACCATTTGATAAAAAACATCCTGCTGCCTTGTGATAGTAAAAATCCTTCTATGCCGTTGCTGATTCTACTATTAATCGTCCTCTACAATTACGTTGTGCAAGTAAAGCAAAAATAAAATTCCTAATAATAATCTCGGAGGTCTTTTTGTAAAGCGTCTTTTCGTTCCAGTTTTTAGGCATTTTTGTTTTATCTACCAATACGCCAAAAAGCTGAAAATTACCTTGATGTAAAAACCTTATTAAATCTCTAGAAAAATCCTTGTTTATCTTGTTATCCTTCAAAATGTGAAAATCTCCTTCTTTTCTTCCAATTTCTCTCGAATGAAAGATTATACTAGTTTTATCCCAATACTTAAATTTAATCTGATCGGCCTTAATTTTGAGTTGTTTCCTTGATTCGGAAATAACCATAATTCCGCTTAAAATATAAAGTTTTGATTGAGTTGCTTTTAAGCTGGCACTACCTAATTCATCAATAAAATAATTTTGGAAAAACTACGGAGTAAAAAAGGGATCGCCATAATTAGCGATATAGCAGTCTCTGACTTCTTGAGAAACATTCCACCACCATAAATCTAAATCGCCATTGGGAAGATTACAAACTGGATCTGTATCATAATCTTCACCATAAATATTGATATTATCATATCCGGGAAATTCCCCAGCTGGCCAACAATCTGGATCATTTTCATAATCACAATTAGGCACATCTCCACCCCAATCGCCTTCTACATAGTCATCAATAAAATATGACTGATCGCAGTCCAATTGAGTAGGGTTGGTATTAAGCCCTGCTACTATATTGGCTACCAAATCTTGCTGCTGAGCATATTTATTACCAAAAATTCTCATTTCCATAAAACCGTTGGTAGAATCCCAAAAAAGCACAACTGAGCCAGGATTTTGATATTCAAAAGCAATCACTCGAGTTTGATTCCTAGTTTTATCTCTAGTGCTAGTAACTTTTCCAGATATGTTTTGCCGTCTGTTTTCTACAAAGGAATCCAAATCGCGATAATTAGCAGAGCTAAAATTATTCACACTTACCGTCAATCCATCTCCATAAAGTTCAACCTGAGCAGAATTCAAAGTCATAGAATTATTAGCCCAAGCAGTTGGATAGTATAAGCTATACCAATAGGTGCAATTCCAATAATTTATGGCTTGATCTTTCCAAAGATTAAAAGCTGTTGTGTCAAAACTACTATCTGATTTAACTTCACTTTTATCTTGAGGTTGATTTTTGAGACTAGTAGAAACATCTTTATCTATCTGTATTTGAACATCGCCAGATTCCACCAAGCTATATATTTTGTTTGGCGTGGACAAAGTCCCTTTGAAAATAAAAGCAGTAGTTAAACCAATATTAATCATCAAAAGCACAAAACAAGCCGTAGCCAATATGATAGGTGTGGAATTACTTGGAGTTTTTTTGTTTTTTGAGCCTGAAGCTACAATGGCGGGCAGGAAAAAATTAGCCACGGGAATTAATATCAGAAATCCCAGCCAATCAGGCTTACCTAATTTCTTGGCAATCTCCACCCAAATAATTATGGCAAATATCAAATTAGCAATAGGAAAAAAAAATAAAATTAGCCACCAACCAGCCTTGCCTGCAGTTTTGACCATAAGATAAAGATTAAGAACTGGTATCCAAGCCATCCAGCCATTGGTAGTAGCGGTCTTTTTAGCAATCACTATCAGGCTATAAGCAAAGTAGACATATGTTAAAAGGCCAAATAGCGCCCAAACCGAAATCATGATAACAAGCAAAATAAAATCCATAATTAAATTATACCTAAAAATAAACAAAATAAAGGCAAACTTACTTGATTCTAGTAAATAGCATAGAAAGGATAAGCTACCTGCAAATAAAAAAAGAAACTGTAAGGTCGAAAGAGTTATTTATTCTGTTTAAAAGTTTAATATTTATTTGCTGCGGGACTTGGATTCGAACCAAGATAAGTAGATTCAGAGTCTACTATCCTACCATTAGATGATCCCGCATAACTAACATATTCTATCAAATTCCTGTTGACTATTCTATTTTTTTATATTACTATTTTCTATTAAAAGTTATTTTTTAATTTATGTCAGCAAAAGATATTAATAGTGATGAGTTTAAAAAAGAGGTAATAGAGCAAAAAGGTATTGTTTTTGTAGATTTTTATGCTAACTGGTGTGGCCCTTGTAAGATTATGTCTCCAATGCTTGATGAATTATCAGAAGAAATGAAAGACGTGAATTTTGTAAAAGTTAATGTAGATGAAAATGGAAGTTTGGCTTCTGTGTACTCAATATCTTCTATTCCAAGTTTTCATATCTTCAAAGACGGTAAAGTTGTTTCACAATTTGTTGGAGTAAAAAGCAAAGAGGACACAATTGAGGAAATAAACAAAGTTAAGAAAGATTAAGTTTTTGCTCTAATAATTTTACCCCCCACGCTTTTTAAAGTAAGATGTGCTTTTTTTAAAATATACACAGCTAGTGTTGAAAGCCATCTCCAAGATGAAGATATGGGCTTATGAAGACCTTTTAAAACATTTTCGTCGGATATTGGAAGCTTAATATCATCATATTGTTGAAATTTTATATGTTCTGTTGTTTCTACTCCTGCCCCTTTTAATTCCTTATCAAGCCTTACTTTTTCATGTCTTTTTCTAACATGTTTTTCTACTTCTTTATCAGGCTCGTGCTCAACAACCTGTTTCATTTCACTATACTCAGCACCATGGATTGGTGGCTCTTCTTGTATTGGTTCTGATTCAATGGTTGCAGAATATTTTTCTGTTTCTTCTTCATACTTTTTAACAATTTCATCAATTGGTGTGTAGTTATATTGACTCATATATTTATTATAAAAGAAAAATTAAGTTAATGTTGATTGTTAATTACAAATGGGTTCTTTACTTTGTTCAGCCCACTTCTTTTTTGTCATTCCACACTCAGGGCACTCATTACCAACAGGAGGCGTTAACTCTGCTTTACAATTTGGACAAATAAATTTTCTCTCTTTTTTTTCAGAAAAAAGATCTTTTAATGATGAAAATAAGTCAAATACATTATTGCTTTTTAATGTAGAGCTCTTATCAGACGACGTGCTTCCACAGCTTCCGGCAACAGGTGCGGGCTTTTTATATCCATATTGGTAAATTATTTGTTTAAAGTCAGGTTTTTTTTCTACTTCTTGATAAAGCTCATATGGTTTATTTAAAGCCCTATCTTTTAACTCTATTGCATAATTTTCAATTGCATTTAATATAACCTTAAGTTCTTGTTCGGACTTTCCTTGTTCAACCATGTCAACAAAATGATTTATTAGTGGTTTTAAAATAGGCATGGCATTATTAAACGCATTAACATTTTCTTGAACATTTTCAAAAGTAAAAATATCTTGTAAAACATTATCTAGGTGGGTTTCAAATTGTTTAGGATCTGTAGGTAATACTATTGGATTTGCAATAAAGTCTTCTGCGCTTTGATATCTTACACTTTTTCCTGTTATTTGAGAGTAGGCATGATTAAACTGTTCAATAGTTGGATGCTCTATACGGATTGCAGTCATAAAAATAGTATCTTCATACCTTTTTCCAGCATAGATAAATCCATAATCACCATATCCTTGACTTCCTGGTCCAGGAGGACTAATCCACAAAATAGAGTTTCCGTTTTCACGTTCTTTAAGCTGGTCTTCTAAAGACATCATTCCTTTAAGATCTGCCATTTCTCTGTTAACGCTTACTCCTTGTTTTTTTCTTTTTTTTATTGCTCTTTCTCCTTTTGTACGCATTGGTTCATTATCAAACACACTGCAAATTTCTCCATAATTATTTAATGCAAGCTTATATTCATATACAGAAAGTTCAAATCTATATTCTCCAAGATATGATTCAATATCTTTAGAAATTACACTTCTTTTTGCACTACGTTCATCTTCAATAGAAAATGCATTAATATCAGGCCTCTTTATAGTTAACTTTTCCATATTTTTCCCTGCTCGGGGAGCAGATCTTGGTCGGTCTTCGGACTTTAACCGCTGCGGCACAGCCACTGAATTTCACAGTGTTCCCTAGTTAGAAAAGCTTTTACTTATAGCTTTACCAAGACAGCTTTATGATTTAATAATTAATTAATATTTTTTTGTATTTTTTATCAAACTTTAATTTCTTTTTGTTTATTATAATATCTTGCTAGCATAAAAAACAAGTCAGATAGGCGATTAAAATATGACAATGCATCTAATTTCCACTTTTTTATATCCTCCTCATCTTGAAAGCATCTAACAATATTTCTTTCAACCCTTCTACAAATGCTTCTTAATATATGAAACCATGATGATATTTCGCTTCCTGATAGTAAAATAAAACTATTGAGTTTTGGCAGTTGTGACTCAATATTATTTATTTCTTGTTCAAATAATTTTGTATTATTTTTTAATTCTGTTTTTCTTGTCTTGCCTTGAGACAAAAGACTCATAATTATATGTAGATCTCTTTGGACTTTTATAATAAGCTTTTTATACTTTTCTTCCTTTATTTTCTCCCCAACCAAACCAAGAAAGCTGTTTAATTCATCAACGCTTCCATAAGCCTCAATTCGAATATCTGACTTCCACGTCTCATCTCCTCCATAAAGAAATGTTTTTCCCTTGTCCCCTTTTTTTGTATATATTACCATGTGTGTTATTTATTTACTTTATTAACATTCGCTATACCCACAGATATAGCATTTTTTACACCCTTCTTCATGTACAAGCGAAGCCTCGCCACAATTTGGACATATATCATATGAGGCCATTTTGTGCCCGTTTCCATTAAGAAGAGATGGTTGCGTTGTTTGAGTAACTGTTATTTCATCTTTTTTATCAGCCTCTTTTTTATTAAAGTGCAATGATATTGTCTTTGCTACAGCATCAGGGAAGCTTTTTACCTTGTTTTTTCCAAAGCCTAATGTTCTTGTTCCTCCAATTCCTTTAAGTTGATCTACTATTTGTTCAATTCTTTCTTGGGCAGGTATATGAGAAGCAAACCTAAGAGCAAGAGAGATTATTCTTCCTAATCCTTCTGCCATTGCATATACATCTGATCCTGCCTTGCCAACATTAATAAATACTTCAAGAGGCTCCCCTTTTCCATTAGTATTAATTGTAATAAAAGCAACCCCAACAGGGGTATTTACTTTATATGTAGATCCATTAACAACCGCAGGTCTTGGTTTTACAGTGTAGCTTGGTATTTTTTTATCTTTTTCTTTACTTTTTTTCCTTTCTAAAACCCCCTGTCTTGAACCTTCTCTCATATATGCCATTCCTTTAAGCCCAAGCTTGTATGCTAAAGTATAAAGTTTTTTTACATCTTTAACTGTATGCGTTTGTGGAGCATTTACCGTCTTTGAAATAGAGGCATCAATATATTTTTGAATAGTTGCTTGTACATTTACATGATCTTCTGGAGTAAGATTATTTGCAGAAACAAACCACTTAGGTTTTTTTATTTTTCCTTCTTTTATTTCTTTTTTATGCTTTTTATGCCACTCTTCAAATAAATGATGGCGCAGAATATGTGTTCCTAATCTATCTCTTCTTATAAATTCAAATTCAAAAACAGGTTCAATTCCGGAAGTTGTATTTGCCATAAGGGAAGTTGATCCTGTTGGAGCCTGCATAAGAAGAATAGAATTTCTAATTCCATTATTGTTTATCTCTTTTTGAAGAGGCTTTGGAAGTTTTTGAATAAACTTGCCTTTTAAATAATATTTTTTATCAAATTTAGGAAAGGCCCCTTTTTCTTTTGCTAAGCAAACAGAGCTTTTATATGCTTCATCTCTAATAGTTGAATACACTTTGTTTATAAACTTAAGAGATTCTTTAGACCCATATCTTAAATGCATCTTGATAAGCACATCTCCAAGACCCATTGTTCCCAACCCTATTCTTCTTTCTCCTTTAAGCTGGACCTCTTTTATACCATCAAAAAAATATGGATCCATTTCAATAACATTATCTTGAAAACGAACAGCTGTTTTTACAATTTCTTTTAATGCTTTAAAATCAAACTCTCCCTTTTTATCAATGTTCTTTGACTTTACAAGGGAAGATAAGTTAATAGATCCAAGATTACAAACTCCCCATGGAGGCAAGCCTTCTTCTCCACATGGATTTACACAATTTATTCTATTCCAATAGTAATTATTATGCAGTTTATTATATCTTTCCATAAATACAACTCCAGGCTCTGCAGATTGCCAAGCTGCCTGAGCAACAAGATCCCATATTTCTCTTGCCTTTACAATCTTATGAACAATAACTTTTTTACCCATTTTTTTCCATGTTATTAAATCACCATCCCACTTTTCATCATATTCAGGATCTTTAATGTCTGGAAAAACAAGTGGCCAGTCAGCGTTTTTTTCTACTGCATTCATAAAAGAATCTGAAATAGCAAGAGAGAGATTTGCGCCTGTCATTTTTTGAAGGTCTTTTTTTATTGTAATAAACTCTTCAATATCAGGATGCCAGTCATTAAGCATAAGCATTAACGCACCTCTTCTTGTTCCTCCTTGCTGGATAATTTCTTTTGTGGTAAGAGAAAAAAGCTCTCCCCAATTGCATGGACCAGAAGAAAACCCATTTACCTTTCTAACCCTAGCACCTCTTTGTCTAAGTGAAGATAAATTAATTCCAACACCCCCTCCTCTTGCCATGATTTCAACCATTTGCCCCAAAGACTCAAGAATTCCTCCTCTTGAATCTTTAGGAGAAGGAAGTACAAAACAATTATAATAGGTTATTGAAAAACCACCACCTGCTCCTGCTAAGATTCTTCCTCCAGGCACATATTTAAAGCCCTCCATTACAGTATAAAACTGATTTTCCCAATAATCTTGATTTTTCTTTTTTTCAATTTTGGAAACTGCTTTTGCTACTCTTTTCCACATTTGCAAAGGTGTTTTTTCAATAGGCTCCCCCTTTTTATCTTTTAACGAGTACCTATCTTTAAATACCTTTTCAGCTAATCTGGACAACTTCATACTTTTATGAGTTAAATTACAATAATTTTTTTACTTCTTTTTCAAAATCTTCTACTTCAATAAATCTTTTAAAAACCGAGGCAAACCGGATATATGAAACCTTGTCAATTTTTTTTAATTCTTTTGCAACAAGTTTTCCTATAAGTTTGCTTTCAATTTCTGTTGAATCCTGTTGTTTTATTTTTCTTTCAATATTCGAGATAATCTCATCAGCCTGATCAATTCCAACTGATGTTTTTTCACATGCTTTTAAAATTCCATTTCTCAGCTTTTCTCTATTAAACCTTTCTCGCCTTCCATCTTTTTTAATTACTAGTATAGGCAATTCTTCAATTCTTTCATAAGTTGTAAACCTTTTTTGGCACTTTAAGCACCTTCTTCTCCTTCGTACTGTTGTACCATCATCAGATAGTCTGGTTTCAATTACCTCCGACTCCTTATTTTTGCAAAATATACAATGCATAAATATTATTTTAACTCTATTAGCGTTCTTTCAAAGACTATACCACTATCTGTAGCATTTCAAGGTGTCAAAATATACTTAAAATGTATCATGTTTTAACTTTAGCCTTAAAAAGTAAAATAAAAAATAGAATATGGTGATTTCCCAAAATTTTGTTGAACAATTGTTTAAATAAACCGTGCTTATCCAATAAAAACAGATTGAATTGTAGACTATACTCCATTGACATATTTTAAGCATAAATTAATATACGGGTATTAGTTTTTCAAATATTAAAGCCCTAAAAAACATATGATTCTTGAAGATATATTATTTCCCAAATTTTGTGTGGGTTGTAAGAAAATAGGGACTTATCTTTGTATAAAATGCAGGAAAAAGTTAATCCCAATTAATAGAGACGTTTGTATTTATTGTAATAAATACAGCAAATATGGATTAACTCATGAATTTTGTAAAAGAAAATATGGTTTAGATGGAGCAATTTCTTTTTTCCATTATAATTTAATATTAAAAAAAGTTATTAGCGCTGTTAAATACCAGCTTGCCGTTGATGTTTGGAAAGACTTTAAAAAAGAGCTTTCTTCAGATCTGCTTTATAAGCTTGCCTTTTTTTCAAAAAACAAGCATAAGTTTTTTATTCAGCCCATCCCCTTGTACAAAAAAAGCTTAAAATTAAGAGGATTTAATCAAACAGAGATAATTTCCAAATTTTTAAGCACATATCTTGATATTCCAATTATTAACAAACTAATTAAAGTAAAAAAAACAAATAGCCAGGCAAGTTTAAGAAAAGGATATGAGAGATATAAAAATATTAAAGATTCTTTTGGTGTTATTAAAGACAATGAGACGGATAGGAGAAACATTATTCTAGTTGATGACATATTAACAACAGGATCTACTCTTAAAGAAGCCTCAAAGACATTAAAAGAAAATGACTTTATTTCTGTTTATGCAATAACAATTGCAAAAGGATAATATATGTAATATATGGAAAATATGGTAATATATAGGTATGCGAAAAATTGAAATTTCTTCAAAAACAATTATTTTTACAATTGTTTTGATTCTTCTTCTTAATTTTTTATGGCTGATTAGAGATTTAATATTTTCTCTTTTTATTGCTTTTATTATTATGAGTGCTCTTCGTCCTTTTGTTGCTTTTTTAACAAAATATAAATTCCCCAAAATATTAAGTGTTTTTCTTGTTTTTACGGCTTTTATTGCATTTTTTGTTTTTCTTTTAACTGTTGTTGTTCCTCCTTTAATTATTGAAAGTTTATTGCTTTTTGCAAACCTTCCAGCTATTCTTGATAATTCAATATTTGATATTAAAGCTGTAAATATTGAGTCTTTTTCTCAATACATACCTGATATTACAGATAATGCGTTTAAATTTGCAAATACTATTTTTTCAAATATATTTTTTGTTGTCTCTACTTTATTTTTCTCCTTTTATCTTCTTTTGGATGACGATGTTATTAAAACTACCCTTTTAAAGTTTTTTGATTCTGAGAGGTCAAAACAAATCTCAGAAGTATTTGAAAAAGCTCATAGGCGAATGAACGCTTGGTTTTGGGGGCAGGCAACCTTAATGCTTGTTGTTGGAGTTATGACTTTTATTGGTTTGAGTTTAATTGGCATGGGAAGATATGCAATTCCTCTTGCGGTTCTTGCAGGTTTATTTGAAGTTGTTCCCAATCTTGGACCTGTTGTTTCTGCAATACCTGCAGTTCTTATTGGTTTATCGCAGTCATATTTTTTAGGACTTGCAGCAATAGCGCTATATCTTATTGTCCAGCAACTGGAAAATAATTTAATAGTCCCCTATATTATGAAGAAAGCCGTTGGATTAAGTCCGATTGTATCTTTAATTGCACTAATTATTGGAGGAAAATTAGCAGGAATTATTGGGGTTTTACTTGCAATACCAACAACTCTTTTTATTGAAACTATTGTTCTTGAGATTCTTAGCTATAGAAAAACCTCTTAATTTATGCGGCAATAATACGTTAAATATGCGGGAAATATATATTAATTATTTTTACACTGTATAAAATACAGATATAATAAGCATTTATGAAAATAGCAATACTTGGAGGAGGATTAACAGGACTTAGCGCGTCATATTATTTATCCAAAAAAGGACATAAGATTACTATTTTTGAAAAAGAAAAAACTCTTGGAGGATTAGCATCAGGCTTTAAAAAAGACAACTGGAATTGGTATTTAGACAAAACATATCATCATATTTTCTCAAAAGATTATGATATTTTAGGGTTTGCTAAAGAGATTGGATATGAAAGCCTTTTTTTTAAAAGTCCAGAAACAGCCTCCCTTATTAATAATTACCGCATATTTCCTGTAGATACTCCGCAAGATTTCTTAAAACTTCCTAATTTAAGCATTTTTGAAAAAATTCGTGCAGGACTTGTGCTTGCCACTTTAAAACTTTCTCCTATGATGAAAGTATATGAAAAACAAAGCGCAGAGGAATTTTTGAAAAAAACAATGGGGACTGGTATATGGAATAATTTATGGGAAGAAATGTTTAAGAAAAAATTTGGTAAATATTCAAGTGAAGTTTTGGCTTCTTTTATCTGGGCCCGCTTTAAAAAAAGAACAAAAAAATTAGGATATCCAACACATGGATTTCAAAACTTTATTGATTATTTGGAAAGAATAAACAAAGAGAATAATGTTGTTATTAACAGGGGAGAAGATGTAAGAGATATACAAAAAACAAAAGAAGGGTACTATATTAATAGTTTTGAAAATAACAGAAAAGGGGAGAGATACGACGCTATAATTTCAACACTGCCAACGCCTGTTTTAATAAAGGCAACAGAAGACATGTTCCCTAAAGAATATACTGAAAGATTAAAAAAGCTTAAATATCTTCATGTTATAAACTGCATTATTGAAACAGATATGCCTCTTTTTAAAAAATCATACTGGGTAAATATTAATATAAGGGAAGTTCCTATTATGGTTTTAGTTCAGCATACTAATTTTATTAATAAAAAGCATTATGGAGGAAAATGTATTTTATATATCGGAAACTATGTTGAGGAGGACAGCGCGCTTTATAATATGGAAAAGGAAGAAATAATTAAATACTTTCTTCCATATTTAAAAAAAATTAATTCAAGTTTTTCTTTAAAAAACTCAAAAAGCTTTATTTTCCGTTCTCCTTATTCCCAGCCCATATTTAACAAGACTTTTATTAATAATAAGCCTGATTTTAAAACTCCATTAGACAACTTTTATATTGCCAATCTTGATATGACATATCCATATGACAGAGGGACAAATTATGCAGTAAAACTTGGAAAAAGTGTGTCTAAATTCTTTTAGATATTAAAATTAAAAAATATTAGATTTTATTCTTTTAATTTTGCTTTAAAATAATCTACATATGGAATTAATGCTGGATTTACATTATAAAGAGCTGCCAAATACATGCTCATATAGCTTCCAAATCCCATAAGTTCAAAAACCTGCTCAGTCTTGGTTTTCCCTTTTAACTCAATCCATATTGTTTTTATATTATTCTGTTCAATAACATCTTTTGTAATATGAAATCTTTTTTGAACTCTTAATGGATAAAGATGAGAAAAGAAAAAAACAAATATAGCTAGTTTTTTTAATTCTGATGGGAATTTTAACCCTTCCATAAGATGATGATTAAGTTCAGGGATTACTCTAAATGAGGAAATTGACTTTGATGTTTCATTAATCTGGTTTGCCAAAGCATTTCCAACTCCAGTTAAGAATTCTGACACTATAAAATAAGGATATGTTTCATAAATCTGCTTTGAGACAAGTTTTGTTGGATTGTTTTCTTGTTTAACATCAATTGAAAAGGAGCCAAGAAGATTTGGGAGGCTTTGAATTGCGTTATTAATTTCAATATCTGCATTATTTATTAATCCAAGTTTTGCAAGTATTCCAAGATGTGCGCCCACTCCATATCCAAAGCCAATTCTAGGCTGACCTGATGGATTGTGTTTTGGATTAAAAACATAAACAGGACAATTGTTTTTTTTAAGAAAATCTGCAACATCTCCTCCAGAACACAAACCTGTTAATTTTGCATTTCTTTCAAGTGCAAGCTTTCCATTATACAAAACCTCTTCTGTTGTTCCTGAATATGAGGATAAAATAAACAAGGTATTTTCATTTACATATCTTGGGATTGTATAGTTGTCTGAAATTGTATATGGAACAGATATTTTTTCTTTAAGCAGCTGTTGTGTAATAAAAGCAGGAAATCTTGATGCCCCCATACCACACACAACAATATTTTTAATATTTCTATAACTTTCAGGAAAATCAATTTTTTGTGATTCTTCCCATGCTTGTTTAAGTTGATTTGGAAGAGCATTAATTGAATCTAAAACAGCACCACCGCCTTGTGTTTTAAGAACAGCTTGTTTATTATCAAGGTCAATCATATTTTTAGTATTGATTTTTAATAGTTTTATCTTAATATATAGTGTAGTATAATTCAATATATCGTAGAAATGAAAAAAGGAAAATTCTATATAATTCTTAAAACATTAAGAGTTAATCAATGGATTAAAAACTTAGTTGTTTTTACTGCTGTAATATTCTCAGGACATTTATTTGAGCTTGATATTACATTAACAGTTTTTTATGCCTTTTTAGTATTTTGTCTTCTTTCTTCTGCATCATACGTATTAAATGACATTATTGACTATCCATATGATAAGAAACATCCTGTTAAGAAAAACAGACCTATTGCATCAGGGAAGATAAGCATTCCTGAGGCAACATTTATACTATTTATTTTATCCATCTTTTCTTTAGTTGTTTCTTTGTTTTTCTCTGTTGAATTTTTTCTACTATGTTTTATATTTCTTCTTCTTCATTTTTTCTACTCTCTTTATCTTAAGAAAAAACCTGTTATTGATATTTTTGTAATCTCTTTTTCTTTTATGATGAGAGCTTTTGCGGGTGAAATTGTGTCAGGCTGGCATATTCCTATTTGGCTAATTTTAACAATCTTTTTTGGCTCTCTTTTTATGGCCGCAATAAAGCGCCAGGCAGAACTTTCTGTACGCGGAAGATCAGCTCGGGAATCTCTTTTTAATTATAAAGCAAACTTTCTTGATTTTTTAACATATACTTTTGCAACAACAACAATTATTTCATATTCATTTTATACTTATCTTGAAAAACCTCCTGTGGTACAAACTGTTTTTACTGATTTTTTTAAAGGAATATTTCCTGATTTTGAAGCAAGAAAATGGTTTATGATAACAATCCCTTTAATTGTATATGGTATTGCAAGATATGCACAGCTTTTATATGAGAAAGCAGAAGGAGAAAGACCTGAAAAAATTGTTACTACAGACATTCCGCTTTTAGCAACAATTATTTTATGGGGAGTGACGATTGTATCTTTAATATATATATTTTAACTTTTTGTAGCATATAGTCCGTTGACATTATTTGAAATATTTACAATAATAAAAGGCGTTAATAATTAAATATATATTTATGAAAAAAAATGAGAAGAATCCAAAAAAACAAGCAGTTAATACGGCAATTGAACAAATACAAAAGCAATTTGGAAAAGGTGCAATTATGAGATTGGGACAAAGGCTTACAGAAGCAGTTGATATTTTTAAAACAGGCATACTTCCACTTGATGTTGCACTTGGTATTGGTGGAGTTCCAAAAGGAAGGGTTATTGAAATTTATGGTCCAGAAGCCTCTGGGAAAACTACAGTCTGTCTTTCTATTATTGCAGAAGTACAAAAAGCAGGAGGAACTGCTGCTTTTATTGACGCAGAGCATGCTCTTGATTCTGTATGGGCTAAAAAACTAGGGATAAAACTTGAAGACCTGCTTATTTCTCAACCCGATACTGGAGAACAAGCTCTTGAAATAACAGAATCATTAATTCGTTCAGGAGGAATAGATTTAATTGTTATTGATTCTGTTGCGGCACTTGTTCCAAAAGCAGAAATTGAAGGAGAAATGGGAGAGGCAAAAATAGGGCTGCAGGCCCGTCTTATGTCTCAGGCACTGCGCAAATTAACAGGAGTTGTTTCAAAATCAAAAACAACAATTATTTTTACAAATCAGCTTAGATTAAAAATAGGGATAATGTTTGGAAACCCAGAAACAACACCAGGAGGAATGGCGTTGAAATTTTACGCCTCAATACGCATGGATACTAGAAAGATTGAAACTTTAAAAAAGAATAATCAAGCATATGGAGCAAGAATTAGAGTAAAAATTGTTAAAAACAAAATTGCTCCTCCTTTTAAAATTGCAGAATTTGTAATTAATGCAGATGGAATTGATAAAGAAGAAGGAATAATCCAAGCCGCAATTGCGGCAAATCTTCTTACAAGAAGCGGCTCATTTATTAAATTTAATGATAAGGTTTTAGGCCATGGAATGGATCAGGTAAAGGAAATATTAACAAAAGACCAAGATTTTAAATCAAAAATATTAAAAGCATTGGAAGAAAAGACAAAAACAAAAGGAAAGTAATTTTTAATATGGAACTCATGATTATTGGATATTTATGAATAAAGACAGAGAGCAAAATATTCAAAAAGCTCTAGAGCATGCATATTTCTTTTTAAAATTCAGATCGCGAACAGAAAAAGAAATCAGAAACTATCTTCTTAAGAAAAAAAGATTTAAATGGGACTCTGATATTATTGAATCAGTAATTTCCAATTTAAAAGAAGAGAACTTAGTAAATGACAAGGAGTTTATTTTAAAATTGGTAGATGAGAGGTGTAAGTATAAACCAAAAGGAGAATTTGCCTTAAGATATGAGTTAATAAGGCATGGAGTAGATCGAAGATTAATAGATGATTATTTTTTAGAAAATCCAATAAATGAAGAAAAACTTGCTTTTAAAGCACTTTCTTCTAAATGGCATATTTTTGAAAGTCTTCCTTTAAAAAAACAATTTGAAAAAGCAATACAGTTTTTAGGAAGAAGAGGCTTTAGTTATGAGCTTTCAAAAAATAGTATTGCGCAAATGCATAAAAGAGAGTAAAATAGGAACAATTATTAATTGCTTGAAGAAGGCAATAGAAAGAAACAGAAATTAATACAATTTTAAAAAATTATTTGTGGAACATATAGTTAAATCTAATATTTTTTTAACAACCGATAATATTTTGCATAATTAAGACATATTTCTTCTTCAAGTAAACCCTTACACACATATTTATGTTTAAACAAATACTTAAAAAAATCTTTTATAGTAAAGAACTTGAAAAGCAGGAGATTGATAAAACAAAACAAAAAAGCAAGGAAATTATATTAAATGCAAATGAAGAGGCTTTAAGCGTTAAACAGAAAGCAGAAGAACAGTCAAGAGCAAGTATAAATAAGACTCTTGAGGTTGAAAAAAGACTTTCAAAAAAAGAACAGTATACTGAAGATCAAAGAAGATTATTGGAAAAAGAAAAGAGCAGTATGATTAAGGAAAAAGATCATGTTAATAAAACCAAAAAAGAGCTTGAAGAAAAAAGAGACTTAATGCTTCAAAAGCTTGAAACAATTGCAAAACTTACTAAGGATCAGGCAAAAAGCCTTCTTTTGCAAGGCTGGGAAGAAAAATTAAAAGCAGATATTGCAAACAGAATACGTGAATCTGAAGAGCAAATTAAACAAAAGGCTGATAAAAAAGCTAAAGAAATTCTTATAGATTCAATGCGTTTTGGAGCAACAGATTATGTTTCAGAATTTACTCTTTCTGTAATTAATCTTCCAAGCGATGATTTTAAGGGAAGAATTATTGGGAAAGACGGCAGGAATATTCGTGCCTTTGAGCTTGCAACAGGAGTTGATGTTGATCTTGAAGAAGAAGGGGTTATTCGTCTTTCTTCTTTTGACGCCATAAGAAGAGAGGTTGCTCGTATTTCACTGGAGCAGTTGATAAAAGATGGGCGTATTCAGCCCCAAAGAATTGAAGAGATTGTAAGTAAGACAAAAAATGAAATAGATAAAGTTATTTACAAAGCAGGAGAAGAGCTTTCTCATAAGGTGGGTATTTTTAATCTTCCACAGGAAATTACAAGATTATTAGGACGTTTTAAATATAGATATTCATATGGTCAAAATATGATTCTTCATACTCTTGAAGAAACTAGGATAGGTGCGGCACTGGCACATGAGTTAAAGGCAGATGTTAATGCAGTTAAACTAGGCTGTCTTCTTCATGACATTGGAAAAGTTATTATAGACAAAGAAGGTTCTCATATTGATTTGGGAGTAGAGCTTTTGAAAAGATATCGATTTCCTGAAAAGATAATAGAGTCAGTTGCATCTCATCATGAAGATATTCCATTTACTTCCCTTGAAGGAGTAATAGTGTATATTGCAGATGCAGTTTCTGGAGGACGTCCTGGAGCAAGGCATGAAGATATGGGTGAATATTTAAAGCGGATAAAAACAATTGAGGAAATAGCAAAGACAAAAAAAGGAGTAAAAGAGGCTTATGCTTTACAGGCAGGACGTGAATTGCGTGTTATTGTTGGCTCTTCTGAAATCAGCGATAATGATGCAATTGTTTTAGCTTCAAAGATTAAAGATGAACTTGAGAAAAAGTTTGATGTTTTCCCAGGCCAGATTAAGGTGACTGTCATTAGAGAATTTAGAAGTGAAGCTACAACAAAAATATAATTAGCGCAAATTTCTTTCTTTATACACAATAAATTCTATTTATACTGCTAGCATAGTATGCAAATGATATAGATTGTTATAATAAGATATTTTAAATATGGATTGACAAGACGCTAAAAACTTATTATTCTGTATTGAAAATTATTATTTTAAAGTCAATGCTAAAAGGAGGTGAAAAAATATGACTAAGGCAGATTTAGTAGTTCAGGTTGCAAAAAAAGCTGGACTTACAGCAAAGGCATCAAAAGATGCTGTAAACTCTGTTTTTTCTACCATGACCGATGCATTAAAAAGAGGAGAAAAAGTAGTAGTAACTGGATTTGGAACATTTGTGGTTCGAAAAAGAGCCGCTAGAAAAGGTAGAAATCCTCAAACAGGAGCTGAAATTCAAATCCCAGCAACAAAAACACCTGGATTTACAGCAGGTAAAAGCTTAAAAAGAGTAGTTAAATAAACTATTTTTATAACAAAGCCCCCGTCCTTTACAATGGACGGGGTGTTTTGTATAATAAATATACAAATGATAAGAAAATATATTTTTGGAATTGCAGTAGTTTTATTTTTTCTAATTGTTCCTCCTACAATTTATCTTCTTGATTATTCTCAGTCGGCAACTTTGGATAGTAATGATGAGGTAATATACACTCTTCCTTATCCTGGAATACTACCAGATCATCCTTTGTATTTTATTAAAGTTGTAAGAGACAAATTATTACAGCTAAAAACTCGTGATAATTTAAAAAAAGCAAAATTATATCTTTTACTTTCTGATAAGAGAGCTGCAATGGCTGAAGCCCTTGCAAAAAAAGGCAAAGACAGTCTTGCAATTACAACTTTTTCTAAAGGAGAAAAATATTTTCTTAAAATTCCAGATTTAGTAAAAAACTCAAAAAAGCAAGGGACAAGCCCAGAATCTGATTTTGTAAACAATCTTAAATTAAGCAATGCAAAACATAGAGAAATTGCCAAATCATTTCTTAAAGAATTACCACAAGGTCAAAATGAAGAGATTAACCAGCTTCTTGAATTAAATTCTCAAATATTTAAGAGTCTGCAGAGTTTTTAATTTTTAACAATCCAAAAACTACTGCAAAAAGCAATATATTCTGCTGAAGAGTAAACCAATAATGGTCAAAAAATCCAGTGATTACTACACAAGAAATTATAAATGGATATTTAAGTACGACTTTTTTTAATATTTTAAAAAAAAGTAAAATAATAAGTAGTCCAAATATTATTCCAATTTCGGCAAAATATAAAAGAAATATATTATGAACGGGCTGATTAAAGAAAACATAATATTTTGAAAAAAAGCCTTTTTGGGCAATAAGATAATTTCCTATTCCTGTTCCAAAAACAATATTCTCTTTTATTATATTCCATGAATTTACAATGAGCTCAAGCCTTTTTTGTATGGTTAATGGATCAGTTTTTGCTTGTATAAAAACTATGCTTAAGATTAAAAATATGATTATTTTAGAATATTTGCAAAGTACACAAGGATTATTTTTATTTGTTTTTAAGATGTATAAGAAATTTATTATTAAAAATGTAAAGATTGCTATTTTTGAAAATGATAAAAATACTAAAATTGTTGAAATAAAAAGAAGAAGAGTTTTAACAAGAGATGATTTTTTAAACAAAGGGTGGGTAAGTATGAGCGTATATATCAATAAATAAAATCCAGAAAGAGAGTTTGGATGTGAAAACGAGGCATATGGTCTTAAAAAAGCTATATTATTTATTGTTGCTTTTGCAATTCCATAAGTTGAAAATGTAAAATATCTCTCTCCTAAAAAGTAAAATATACCTTGAATTGAATGCTTACTTACAAATTGTAGAATTGATAAAAAAAGGGTAGTTAAAGCTCCAATAAACAATGCATATAATATGCTTTTGGCGCTTATTTTTGTCTTTTTAAAAACTGCAAATATTATTAAAAACTCAATTATTTTTAGGAAACTATATATTGCCAAAGGTTTTGATAAAGAAGTGAGAATATTTATTAATAACAAGAAGATAAGAATTAGTATTTTTTTACTTTTAAAGAAATTATATATATGCTTAATATTTATTATTGCTATTATTCCAACCAATATATCTGTTAAATATATTGTTGGTGCAAGATAATCTACTCTTACTCCTGATATATATGAAAAGTCAAAAAAGAAATGTTTCCCAAGTTGTGTTGGAAGAAGAAGAACGAATAGGAACAAAAGCCATTTATTAAAATAGGCCAAGTTGTTTTTTTTCTTTTTTTTCATGTTTTTCGTCAAAAACTTTTACAATTCCAAAAACACCATCATATCCTGCATCAATATACACGCTTCTTTCTCTCATTTTCTCAATGGCTTTTTTTAATTTTATTCCACCTATGTTTTCAATTTCTTCATAAGGCATTTTAAGAAGAATATCAAACTCTGTTCCAAAAAAATTTGTTAATCTTTCATATTCTTTTAATCCTTTTGCTTTGGAGTTGTTATTTACTTCAATTAATATCTCTTGAAGAGGGATTATTGATACAAATGGCCTTCTTTTTTTATTTTTATCACTTACAAATGTTACTCCAACTTTGTTTTTCTTAAATAGTAAATCTGTTTTTTTTAATATTTTATTTGAAAGATCAGAAACTCTATTTTTAACTCCAATTGTTAATGGCTTTTTGCAAACAGGACAGATCTTTCCCTTTTCTTTTACATCAAATACATCATATTTTATATTGCAATTCCTATGACCTGAAAGATGATATTTCCCTTCTTCTGGAAAGAATTCTATTGTATATCCAATTTCAAGATGCCCTTTTTTATCTTGTTTTATTGCACGCTCAATATCATTGTATGAGTAGTTAAACTTAGGCTCTTTTGATACAAAGACTGTTGCTTCACGTCCTATCTTAGGTCCTGAATGGGCATCTGAAAAAGAAAGGATTGATCTATTTTCAAGCTCTTTTATTTGCCAGTTCATAATAGGATCTGAAGAAAGTCCGGTTTCAATTCCATATATGTACTTTTTATAATCCCCAAAGCATTCGGAAATAGAGTCAAATCCAGAATTTGATCCAAACATTGAAAACCATGGAGTCCAGATATGGGCTGGAATAAGCATTGCTTTTTCATCAATTTCAAGAACTATTTCAATTAGGTTTTTAGATGAAATTCCTGTTATTGGTCTTCCATCTGAAATAAGGTTTACTCCAAGACTTGTTAATTTTTTTATTATTTTTTCACATGTTGAAAGAGAAGGAGAGAATATGAGATTATGTACTCTTCTGTTGGTTTTGTCTCCTTGGGCGTATATGCTTGATATTTCAAAAGAAAGAAGGAATTTTACATCATGTTTTTGCTCTTTTGGTCTTTTTTTAAGAGTAAATATTCCACTTTCCACCTCTTTTAGGCTTGAGCATATTTCTCTAAACCATATTGGGTGAGCCCAGTCTGCTGTTGCAATAAGATCAATTCCTTTTTTTGAAGCCCATATTGCCATTTCTTCAAGGTTCATCTTTGGAGAAACTGCACGAGAATATTTTGAATGAATATGAAGATCAGTAATAATTTGCATAAGGCTATTTTACTATTTTTGGTAAAATAAAGACATGAAAATAATTAATAGAAAATTTTCAAGAAAATTTAAAAGCATTGAAGAATATGAAGCGGGAATAGAGCTTTTGGGTGCAGAAGTTAAGTCTGTTAGAGCAGGAAGGATGCTTCTTGATGATTCTTTTGTAAAGATTATTAATAATGAAGCCTATCTTATTAATGCAGAAATATCTGTATATAAGTTTGCAAGGCCACATGAATATGATTCAAAAAAAACTAGAAAACTTTTGCTTCATAAAAAAGAATTAATTAGATTAAAAACAAAAATAAGCTCTTCTCCTGGATTGACAATAGCGCCTATAGGCTGCTATAATAAGGGTAATTTAATTAAGCTTAAAATAGCTTTGGTTAAAGGAAAAGGAGATATTGAAAGGAAAAAGCAAGAAAAAAAACAGGATATAATAAGAGAAGAAAAAAGAGAAATGAAAGAATATTTAAAGAGCTAGGGGATGATAGGTATCGACGGAAAACTTGCACTTTTACAAATGGTTAGGGCGGACTTATCCGTAAATAGGAAAAATTTTAAATGCAGACGCTGATAAAGCAGAAGCTTACGAAGCTATGGCTTATAGTAGGAGTGCAAACTTTGCATTTCTTGAAGCATAATTAGCTTTAATAAACTCTTTTTAGATTTCCCTTGATTCAATCTAAGAAGGGAAAACCAATCAAGGTAAGGCTTTTTAACATTCCCAATTGGTTAAAAGGCTTGAAAACATATAATTGGCAGTCTATTTAAGCTTTGAATATTTTCTTAAAAAGACACAAAAGTTAAAATATTCTATCTCTAACTAAACATTTATATTAGTGTTTTTTCGGACCCGGGTTCAACTCCCGGCATCTCCACTCGTAGAACAGCCTTCTATGACAATCTAAACTATATTTCTTCAATTCAAATATTTGAGTTTTTGATATAATAGTCTTAATGAATGTAGTAAGAGTTGATTATAATCCAACTTATTCAAAAAAGAATAGTCTGTTTTCAATAGATATTGATAATGTTAATATTCCTCAAGGAGAGTTTGGAGAAAACTATAAACATCTAAGAAGGGAAGCTAGTAATAAATCAGACTTAAATAATTTTATTAAAATTTCAAAAAAATACTAAAGGAGAACGTACATGGACAACGAGGGAATAATAGATCAAGCACAAAAACCAGATAAATTAAGAAAGAAAGAGGTGTTGGGAAAAACTCACTTTCCGATATACAAACTAGAAGCACCAAAAAAACCCATAAGCGATAGTGTTGTTAGAGAAGTAGAGCGAGCTACATTAACCACTTTTCAAGTACTTGATGAGGATACAACAAAATATCAGAGGGGTATAAGGTTTGAAGATTTAATAAATGTCTGGGCAAAAAATGAGCAAAATCAAAGAACTTTCCCAAGAAAGAAAAATATAGACGAGAGTATGTTGGTAATTGTTCTAAGTACTCTTCCAGTACTTGACTACAAAGGCCGTGAACATAATGCATTAGAAACCCCGAATAATGTCCTATTTGTGAATTTACGAAAAATTGACGATATGTTTACAAAAGGTTCAAAGGAAATTCCATTAGAAACAAAGGCAGGAATTGCGATTGTAGAAGAGGTGATTCATCACATACAACACGTTCATTGGGGTAGAGAAAGGAAAGACACCATAGACTTAGTGGGTACAGACATGCATACACAAGACGAAGTAGAATTTGAAGCGGCTCCGTTAAAAAAAAAGGTTGACCAAATACTATATCCGACACTAGACATTAAAGTTAAGGGCGTAGATTTCTAAAAATACTACGAAAGCAGTAATTCTTAGCAGATCATACTTCATTACCTTTTTTTCAAAAACAGCAAGATGCATCCCTATTATATTATTCTTTAATATTAAATTTTGTGCTGATATTGTTTAAATGCCTTCATGTGATAAATAAACACTCTGTTTATTTGTGCCCATAATCCTATCTTTGAGCACTGGATACCATTTCCAAACATACTCTTCAACTTGGTTTAAACTATTCTCCAGCTTGTCCACAAATAAGCTTCTATTACAATCTAAATCCTATAACCCCTATTAGATAGCTAGAACTTTTTGGTATAATTTATATATGAAATTGACTTCTTTATTTCTTAGTTTTGTATACATATCTATTGTGTTTATTGTTTTTCCATTAGCTGCCATAACCTTAAATACTAATTTAAACTTATTACAGATAACAAATTCATTAACGCAAATATTAGGTTTAATAATTTTTTCAAGTGGAATAGTAATGATACTTTATTGTATTTTATTATTCTTCAAGATTGGTAAGGGAACGCCAGTTCCCATAGAGCCACCAAAAGAATTTGTAACATCAGGATTATATAAGCATTCCCGAAATCCGATATATATTGGTGATACGTTAATTTTTCTTGGTATATCCTTAATATTTGGACATTTACTGTTATATATCTATACGCTTTTAGCATTTATGTTTTATTATTTATTCATAGTTCTCTATGAAGAGCCCAGCTTAAGAAGAAGATTTGGAAGTTCCTATACTGAATATTGTAAAAAAACACCTCGTTGGCTAAAGGTATAAAATCTTCCTAGCTTGTTCACATTCTTTATTGATCTGTTGGGGTATAATCTTTTGGGTCATATAAAGTATCTGATACTTCTTTTCCATCAAAAGGATTTATTACAATAAGGCGCACTAAGGCATCCCCATATATGTCAAAGAGTTCTTTAGGAATATCCATTTGTTCTTCCATAAGCATGCTTATTTGTCTTGTAGCAATAGTTCTTTGACCTGATTCTATTGTTTGATTGCTCATATAAGTATTTAGCTTAATATAAGCTATTATAAATATCTTTTTATTATTTTCAATATTATATTGTTTCTAACATTTCTTTTTCAATTATTTTCTTTGCCCATGGGGCAAGGAGAGTATAGATTTTATTGTTTTTGTTTAATGAACTTTTTTTAATAAGAGAAAATCCATATGCATAATCCATATTTGGATAGGGTATTCTTTTTATTTTTGCCGTAAAGAAATAGCATAATTCATTTTCAATAAGTTTGCTTTTGTCATCTTTTGCCTTATAAATTACATATCCAACAAGCCTTGGTTTATTTAACAAATCTTTTTTTGAAATATTCCATTCTCTTTTTAAGGCTTTGTATATGGATGTATTATTATCTTGAAGTGTATTCTTTTCATATATTTGATGAGACGAGCATGTAAAATCAAAATATCCATCAAATGCAGGATGTTTCCTGTGTTGAAGAATTATTTGATTTTGGAAAGTGAGACAAATAGTGTATCCTCGATGAAAAACTCCTTTCTTATGTGCATTTAGTTTGTCAACTTTTCCAATAATATTATCTTTTTTATCTACTTTAGCAATTATCTGTTTTATTTTGTAATAATTCATTGAAGGTTATTATACCACGCTTTGGCTTCCTTCGTCCTTATTTTCTTGAGGATTTGTTTGAACTTTATTATTTTCTTGCTTATTATCATGTTGTTTTTGAATGTCTGATATTATGTCTTGTTGGTTGGGGTTTTGTGTTCCTTTATTATCTTTTTTATCATCTTCTATTTTCATCTCTCTTTTCATTTCCATTGTTTTTGGTGTTTCTTTTGTTTGCTTTTTTATATCAACAAATTCTTCTTCTTTTGATGCATCTTTTAGTTTGTTTGTAATTTCTTTTTCCTTTTCAATTTGAGCTTTTATTGTTTTTGCAGCTTCTATTTTTGCCTTAAGATATACAACAATCTCTTCTCCTTTAAGATTATTTATCATAAATACTGGAAGTATATAGCCAAGATCATCTATTCCCTCTTGTTTTAAAGTATTATCAGTTGCTACAAGCTTATTAAGTGTATTTGTAACAAATATAATGTCTGTATCAACCCATTCTTCTCTTGTTTTAATATTTTCTGTAACAGGCACCTCTCCTTTTTCGTATTGTTTTACCCACATTTTTTTTACTTCTTCATAATCCTGTATTGAAACTGTTGGAGGAATTGAAATTGTCTGTTCAATGTTTTGTCCTGGTAAAATTGCGACTGACACTTGTTCTTTTAGTACTTTTTCAACCTGTTCAGGATTAATATTTTCTTGCTTGGCAATTTCTTGCTTTACTGCTTCATTTTCCTTTACGGTCTTTGAAGCAGCCTGCAGTATTTTAATTATATTTTCTTTTTGTACATTTGTTTTTTTTGAAACATTTTCAATTATTTTTTCAGGTTTTTCGTTATTTTCAATATTACGTTTAAAAGCCATTAATACTTGCTGTATTTGTTGTGGAGGAGCGCCTGATGTTTGAGAAACTGAATTTATAATATTGTTATTTGTCGATATATTATTAAGAAGAGAACTGCTTATAGATGAAACTTTTTCTGTTGGAATTTTTACTTTTATAGAGATAATATTAGTAACAGGTTGCCTTTGAACTTGTGGTATGGTTTTTATTATTTCATCTCTTTTTTGAATTTGTTCTGTTTTAGATGAAGAAATTGATGACAGCATTTGTTTTGCTGCAACATCTTTTTTAATTGCTCTATTAAACAATTCCGTCCTTATATTCATAAACTTCTGTCTTTCTTGAGGGGTGCTTGCTTTTGTTGGATTGGCCAAATTTTCAAGATTTCTTTTTACTGTTTCATTAGTTGTTTTATTTGTTTCAACTCTTGCAATATCAGTAAGTTTATTAACTGAAAGATCCATTGATTTTCTAATTTCTTCTGTTCTTGCTTGTTTTATTTCCTGAACTGTTTCTAATTTAACCTTTGCTGTAACTGCTTGTTCAGTTGGTATTTTCATAGCAGTTCCTGTTGTGCTTGGAGTATGAGGTGTTTGTGATAATCCTGGGGGAGTTGGAGGTGGCTTATTAGACCTTGCCTGATCGTACATTGAAAGAAGAATATTTTTCATAGCATATATTCCATCACAGCAATAGTCTCTAAATATTCTAAGAAGCCACCATGGAAAAAATACAACTGCCCACAGCATAATAAGAGAAATTATGTATTCTGCAAGTGTGTCTATATAGCTTGAAGTGTTTCCAAAACCTAAAGTTTGAGCAGGGCCTCCGTAGGTCAGGTTTGTAGCGGTAGGATAAAGAGTTTCTTGAACCTTAGCTCTTGTAAAGTCAAAAATATATGGGATATGATTTACTGAGTTCCATATTTTTGAAACAGCTCCCAAAAACAGAGAGAATAATGGTCCATACATTAGCCATTGAAAAAATACTCCTATCCATATCCATCCAATGTTTCGGATAAAGGTAAACTGCATTAATATTGCTAAAAATGGAGAAACAAACAGCAAAAACCAAAGAATTACTTTTCTTAAAATAAGCATAATTCCTAAAAGATAATATGTAAGGTTGGTAATATTTACAAGAAATTTAGATGTTTTTACTGATTCTACAGCGTCAATATTAAGATTAGAGCATCCGCGAAATATTGTATACCCCTTCTCAGAAGTTTTAAGAACTTTATCAGAATCAGTAGTTGGAATGAAATGAATATTAAATAAATCCATTACTCCTAAGGTCTCAGTAAAAAACTTCATAATATATTCTGAAATCTCAATTAAAGTAACAACAATTAGAAAAGAAAAGAATATATATAGAACGGAAAGGATAAGCTTAATAAGATAGGAAGAGACATCAATTTTAAATCCAAAACTATATTTTTTTCCAACGATTATCCCAACGCCAATTATTGCAACTACAATAGTAAGAAGAATTATTGCAACCATTCGTGAGGTAGACCAGATTTGAGATAAAACCGGAGTTACAATAGAACTGTGTGTAAGGTTCCAATATAGAAATTGTAATGAGCGTTGTCCTCCTTTTCCTAATGCCGTTACTTCTGGGTCAGCAACCCAAAAATCCATATATGGGTTTTTTTTCCATTCTTCATAAGATGAGGCGCAGTTTTCTAACGGTGAACCTATAGGACACTGATGTTCTGTTGAATCAAGATATCCTTCATCATCATTTATCCATGGATTACATGGTATATATGGAGATGTATCTGGCGTTTGGGATAATACATTTTTTGGAATAAAGGAGAAAAACGACAATAATACAATAACAGCGATACTTGTAAGAATAATAATTCTTTTCATTTGATATGTTTTAATTTATCTTTATATATATTTCATTATATATAATAATTTGGGATATTAAATGATTTTTTTTAAAACTTATTAAGAATTATTCCTTTTTGAATTTAAAAAAGCAAACGCACCTGAGGCAGTAAGAACAAAGAGTAATCCTCCAATAGCTATATATAGAAATGGCTTTTCATTTCCAGGCGTTGGCTGAGGAGGCGTTGTTGGTTGACCTGGAGGTGTTCTTGGTTGTGTTGTTGGTTGACCTGGAGGTGTTGTTGGAGAAGGCTCCCAAAGGGTACATATTTCTGTTGCACCAGGAGCAGAAGCAATTATTTTAAAATTAATATATGCAAATGTACCTTGGCCTGAAAATCCTGATGTGTTTGACGCAGAAATCATTAATTCACCTCCTCCAAGAGGCGTTGCGGTAACAGTTGAAAATGTATCTCCAGGAGTTACTGTTAAAAATTCCAGAAACTCTGTATCATATGTTGATCCTATCTCAGCAGATTCAATTGAATTTCCTTCAGTGTCTACACTTATTGTTAATTGAAATTCATCACCACGATTATATGGTCCTTCAGGTAAATAAAGATCATAGGTTGTGGCAAATATATTCTTTGAAAATACAAAAAGAAGAAAGAATATCATAATTACCATTAACACGGAATTCTTTTTATGCATATATAATAATATAGGGTAATCTAAACAAATTTTCAATTATTAATACTATTTACATTATTATATTAAAATAAGGCAAAAAAGGAGCTTGATATATCAAGCTAATTATTGACTCTTCCTTTTCCTATTGACAAATAGCCAATTATTACTTTAGAATAAGAAGATATGAAATTACTAAACTCTTTCTTTCAAGCAGTAAATTCATTATTAGTTAAAGATGTTTATGCACAAGGAATCATAGATGAACTTGGCATTCCTACTTTTCAACAAATAGTAACTTTTCTTGTAAGGTTCTTTTTCTTTATTGCAGGCTTAGCAGCATTGATATTTTTAATATTAGGCGCTCTTTCATGGGTTACGTCATCAGGAGATAAAGAAAAAGTAGAAGCTGCTCAGAAAAAAATTCAAGCTGCCGTTGTTGGCTTAATAGTATTAGTTGCGGTTGTATCTTTGGTTGCAGTTCTTGAACAGGTTGTTTTTGCAGAAAAAATTTGTTTAGGATTTACCTGTCCAATAGATATAACACAGTTTGGTACTTTGTTACAAGAATAACCTTAAAAATAAATAATTCTTTCTTTTTAAAATGAAATTATTTTCAAACTTCGTAGTTAATGCACAAATACAAGACTGGGATACTGCCACAGCTGGTACTAGTAGCTGTATAGTAGACGGAGTTCCTACTTTGCAGTGTTTAGAAATTGTTTTTGGAAATATTCTTTTTGCAGCATCTGCACTTATTATTCTTGTTTTATTTATCATGCTTATTATTGGAGGATTTTATTATCTTACTTCTTTTGGGGATCCTGAAAAAATTAAAAAAGCACAAGGGACACTGAAATTTGCCATTATTGGATTTATCTTATTTCTCTGCTCATATCTTATTTTAAGTATTATTGATGTATTGTTTTTAGGAGGAGAGGGAAGCATATTTAAACTTAATTTAGGAAGTACTCCTTAAGGCTTTATTCTTTTATTTTGACGGTGTTACAATTATAACTTTTATTCCTTTTTGTTCAGGAATAGGAGAGACAAAACGGTTTTTTTCTTGTATTCTTTGGTAGATAATAAAGATTATAATCGCGACTAAAAGAGAAAAAAATATTAGAAAAATAACTTTCTTCATATATGCATTTTTTCTTTAATGAGATATTTTGGTCTGTTTTGAATTTCTTTATAAATTTTCCCAATATATTCACCAATAATTCCAATAGTAATAAGCTGTACGCCACCAATAAACATAATACCTACAAAAAGACCTGTCCACCCTACAATAAAGTTCTGTGAATAAAAGAATTTTCCAATTATTGCATATATTATTCCCAAAAAGCCAATAAGTCCTGTTGTAAATCCAAAAAATATCGCAAGCCTTAAAGGCTTTATTGAAAATGAGGTTATTCCTTCTAATGCAAAGTTTAGCATTTTTGAAAACGTATAATGTGTTTCTCCAGAGTGTCTTTTTTCACGTTCAAAAGTTACATAATCTGTTGAAAATCCTCCCCATGAGACAAGTCCTCTTAAAAATCTTGAGTGTTCCGGTAATTTATTTAAAAAAAATACGACTTTTTTATCAAGAAGTCTGTAGTCTCCTACATCTTTAGGAATAGGGGTATCAGATAACATATTTATGAATTTGTAAAAAAGGCACGCAGTTTTTTTTTTAAAAAAACCATCAACATTTCTTTTTTTACGTTTTGCATAGACAACTTGCTTTCCATCTTTCCATTTTTCTATCATTTCAGGAATAATTTCTGGAGGGTCTTGCAGATCTGAATCAAGAGATAATATGCAGTCTCCCTTTGCATATGTGTACGCGCATGTAAGAGCCATTTGATGACCAAAGTTTCTAAGAAAAGTAATAAGCTTAATGCAGTTATTATTCTTGGCTTGGATTTTTATTTCTTTGGAAGTATCGTCATTTGATCCATCATCTACAAAGATTATTTCATAATTATATTTTTGAATAATTGGAAGCAATCTCTTAAAAAGAGGATCTATATTTTTTTCTTCGTTGAAAACAGGAATTACTACGGAAAGTAAAAAAGTATTCATGTGTTTAAATAATAATAGCTTATTTTCAAAAAATTTTGTTACGGGGCAAAGAGTCGAACTTTGTCTAGGAGATTATGAGCCTCCTGTGCGGCCGTACACTACCCCGTAAATTATGCTTAATTGTACTAAAAAAAAATGAAAATATCAAATTTCAGCCTTTACAAAAACCCGTATCCATTGCTTCCAATTTGGAAGAGAGGCAGGAGTTATCTGATTAATAACTGGAGTAGGACTAGGAATAATTATTATTACCTCATTATTTTTACTAAGATTTAAATTGTCTCGTATTGTTTTTTCTATTTGGTTTAAATCTTTGTTTTTAATAACTTGTGCTTTTAAAGAATTATTTATTTCCTTTTCCTTTTCATATTTTTGCCTATAATCTTCATAAAAACTTATTTTATTTCGGTAATCAAGAAAAGATTTTATTAAAGTTGAAGCACAGAAAACAAGAAGAAGTATAAAGGCAATTTTCTTTATTATCTTCATATATATAAATTATATCAAAAGACCAAGAAGCAAGATTTTTTTAAGATTTTTGTTTTAAGATTTTTATTATTCTTGAACTTTCTGCTTTTGATTTTAAAGCCTTTATACATATTCCAATAAGTATCTTTGGATTTTTATTAAAAATATCTTTATTATCCTCTATTATTTTTTCAATTTCTTGGTTTAATTCTTCATCAGATATTTCAGGAGGGATAAATTCCAGTATTATTTCTAATTGTTTTTTGCTTTCAATTTCCAAATCTTTCCGCTTTCCTTTTTCAAAAGATTCTATTGACTCAAGTAGTTCCTTTTTTTGTTTTTTAAGAAGAGAAATAACTTCCTCATCTGTTAGGTCCTCTCCCTTGTCAATCTCCTCATTTTTTACTTTAGCCAAAAAATATCTTAATATTTGTACCTTATCTTTGTCGCCAGCTTTAAGTGATTGTAAATATTCCGCTTGCAATTTTTGCTTTAACATTCCATAATTATAACCTATGAAGAAAGACAATAGTAAAGATATTGTTGAAATGCTTTCAAAGTTAAATTCTATTTTAAATAACAAACCTTCTAAAGAGGCTATGACTAAAGAAGTAAGAATGATGAATTATAAAATGAGGCCGTTAAAGGGAGATTTTTCATTAATTCACATAAATGACAGCAGGTTTATTGAGATACTATGGAAATTAGGAAAGCTTGATGACTTTTTTCAAAGAGAAATAAATAAAACTCCTAAAAAACAAAAAGACATTGTAATAAATGCATTTCATAATATTCATATGCGTTTTCAACAGCAGTTGAATAAGATTAATTTAAAGGATGGATATTTTTCAAAAAAAGATTCAGTTACTTCTATGGAGATAATAAGAGAACATCCTAAGAAAAAAATCATAAATTAGACTTTATGAAAAAGTACCCAGTAGTTTTGGATTTGGAGACTAAACATACTTTTCGAGAATACAAAGATCCTGAGAAATTAGGTATTTCAGTTGTTGCAATTTATGATTATAAAGAGCATAAATCTAAGGTTTTTACTGAAAAAGAACTAAATAATCTGTTTCCAATATTAGAAAACAGCTCATATATTATTGGATATAATAGTATAAGTTTTGACCTTCCTGTTTTGCAGGCATATTATCCTGGAAAGATATCTAGCTTTTCTCAATTTGATATATTGGCGGACATTAAAGAGAAGATAGGAAGAAGAGTATCATTAAATGATTGTATTACTGCAACACTTGGGAAACAAAAAACTGGTCATGGACTGCTGGCAATTGAGTATTATAAAAATGGAGAATGGGATAAGCTAAAGAAATATTGTTTAGATGACACTCTACTTACAAAAGAGCTATTTGAATATGGAGTAGAAAACCTAGAAATCTTTTATCTTACAGAACATGGGAAAACACCAATTCCCGTTAATTGGAAGAAATATTTGGAAAGAGAAAATGAAAATAATAATGTTCCGCTTACTTTACCTTTTTAATATTTTTAATTCAATTCCTGCTTTTTTTAAAAGATTTAATCCTGCAGTATCATGATGAATATTTTCAGCAATAACCTTACTTATTCCAGAATTAATTATCATTTTACAACAAGACAGACACGGTGAATCAGTAATATACATTGTTGCGTTATTTGTTGATGTACCATGGCGTGCTGCTTGAAGAAGTGCATTTTGTTCTGCACATATACAAATGCATTTTCCTTTTTCTTCCCCTGATTTTAATATTCCTTTTTCTCTTTTCATACATCTTTCACATCCTCCTTCAAAACAATTTTTTATTCCAGTAGGAGTTCCATTATATCCTGTTGCAATAATTTGTTTGTCTTTTACTATTAAAGCGCCCACTTTTCTTCTTATACAATTTCCTCTTTTTTTAACTACATGTGCTATTTGAATGAAGTATTCATCCCATGAAGGTCTATTAAATACTTTAGGCATATACATATATTTTATCATGAAAAAGGATTTAAGGGATTGTATAATATACATATCCCCTGTAGCTCAACGGTAGAGCAGGAAGCTGTTAACTTCAAGGTTGGTGGTTCGAATCCACTCGGGGGAGCAGGGCTGGACGAAGAGCAAAATATTGTATCATTTGGCTTGTTGTATTAATCTTTCTATCAAGTTCGGAAATACTATTAGGATCTTTAACTTTTATAAGCACTTTCGAACTATTAACCTCTTTTGCGATTTCAGAAAGTATCTCAAAAGCTCTAGTTAGCTTAAAGGATAAAAATCCTTCATTAAGTTGCATATTCTTGAATACAAGCTTAAGAAGAAGTCTTTTTTGTTCTTTTTTTGCTCTTTTATAAATTAGAGAGCCCTTTTGAGCAAGATCAAAGTAATTTATGCCAAGCTGGTAATATTGCATATTGTTTTTTGACTGTTTACTTAGTTGTCTCTCAGCTTTATCAAGCTCATCTGAATATTGTTGAAATTTTTTATTATAAAACTCTTTAGTTATCTGGATAGAGACTTTATCGTCATATAAATTATCTAACTTAATTTGAATCTGTTTAACTCTACTATTAAGCTGTTCAACCGAGCTGTCCCGACATTCAATATTTTTCTTATGATGTTCTAATAGTGCTTTTTTAATCCATTCGGTTATTCTTTGATTTATTATTTTAAGCTTATCCAATACAGCAATAATCTGATTTTCTACTTTATCTTCTCTTACCCATACCTTCTGGGTACAATTTCTGTAATGATTGCAGTGTCCATAAACAATTCCTTTATGAATTTCCCAAGATTCACTACCGCCACATTCAAAGCATTTCATTAGACCAGTAAATAAGTGGTTGTGTTTTTGATAACGAGAAGTAGTTTTGCCTTTGAGCCGTTTTTGAACACAATCAAACAAGTCTCTATCTATTATGGGTTTATGTTCTCCTTGATATATCTGGCGATTCCACTTTATTTTTCCTATATAGAAAATTTCTTGTAACAAGATATGAATCCTACTTTTACATATCTTATTACCATTAAGATTTTTTAAGCCAAGTTCAAACATTTTATCAGTAAGTCTTTTAACTGAATATTCTCCAGACTCATAGAGCTGGAACATTTTGATTACAAGAGGAGAAACGTCCTCATTTGTTACGTGAATTCTATGTCCTTTTTCTCCAATGGTTTTGTAGCCTGTTGGCGGTTTTGTTGGAAGCCAACCTTGAGCTATTTTTTCTACCTGACCTTTTTTAACATCTTCCGAAAGATTATCTGTATAAAACTGTGCAACGCTCACTCGTATATTCCATATAAACTTTTCGTGGGATTTTGAGTCTCTATGCAAAACGGAGCTTTCTTTTACGAAATGGACACTTCTATCTGCATTATCATTCATCCATTCATCTATTTTTACTGCATCCTTTTTATTCCTAAGCAACCTATCTGTTTTTTCACACACTAAAACTTTAATATCATTTTTCTTTATAAAATCTAACATCTCTTTGAAGGTTTTTCTCTGATCACTTTTACTTCCAGTTTCAGATATTGAAAATACCTTAACTATCTCTAAATGATTCTTTTCTGCATAATCTTTAAGCAATTTTTCTTGAGAGGGTAGACTATAGCCTTCGTCTTCTTGTTCCTTGCTTGAAACTCTGCAAAATAAAATGCTCCTCATGGTTTTAGTTTAAATAATATATAAAGTAATGTCAAGTAATATTAACTTAAGCCTTATTTATTTCCTATCTTTATTTTCTAACCTACCGTGTGACTCACTATTGTTTTGTTTTCCAGATCTAGTAAGTTAAATAATAGGATAAATCAATATTTTTCTTCTATCTTTAGGATCAGACTCAATTCTTATAAGTCCAGCTGTCTCAAGCATTGGTAGTATCTGTTGTCTAAGTTGCCAGTCGGGTAAAAAGCGCCCTTGAACATCATAATTCTTCTTTTGAATCTCAGCCTTAGTTAATCCTTCAGAATCTATACCAACAGTTCCCGCATCGTCATTTTTCTCTTTATACGCTCCAACAATAATATCTTCGTAAAGATTATACACGTAGGGAGGTAAATTTAACTCTTGACTTGGTGCAATAGTGTCCCAGACAGAAAAGGCTTCTTTTATATCTTCATCGCTTACAAAGATAGTATCGTTATCCCTATCTCTATGCCATAGATTAAGAAGGGCAAACAGCTTTGCAAGATTAATAATTCTACCCATGTCTCTTTGGTGTTTAGGCTTCAGTTTATTAATTCTTTTAAAGAACATCTGCTCAACAAGTTCATGATTCTTTATAACAATATCACTGACAGCCTCCCGTTTTATAGCTTTTATTCGTAGCTTCAGAAGAGTTCGTTCTGGATTTTCGTATAATGCTTCGTAATAACTTCTCTTATCAGATTCTCTTCTTATTTTTTCCATAACAGCGTCCCGAATCTTCTCTTGGCTTATTTCTGGAGACAAAAGTAGTAGTCTTGTAGCTTCCTGTTCGTCTATCTTGAGTCCTGCTGTACAAAATACTACAGAAGGATAACCAATAATATATATATTTTTTGTTTTGAGCCCGAACTTTTGGGTTTTGTCAGTGATTTTTATAACCATCTCTTTCTTGTCATGAGATAGTGTAGGTCGTAGATGAGCTAATAATTGTTGGTGTGGTTGATCAAGAAATATAAGAATCTTTCGTGATAGGTCTACAATATAACCCTGTTTTTCTTTATCAAAGGCTCCGTAACTATGAAAAAAGGCTGTTGGACTACAATATCCAACTTCAATAACATCTTCTGAAGGAAAGAGCGTTGCAATTTCAATTGGAATATAAGATTTACCGCTTGAGGATGGAGCATTAAAACTCATATTAAGCTGAGAATCTTCTGTAAAAGCTGAAATACAAGTCATAAACGTTATAAGTTTGTTTATTTCATCTCTTTTTATGGTTAGACCTAAAATCTTAATAAGCTCAGTTGATGTCATCGGATTGAATTGTGATGTGTCAATAAATTCAAAGTCGTCATCTCTATTTTGACTTTGAGCAATCGCATTTAATTGAGCTTCAACATAAGATAGTGTTGTAAGATATTTTTCTCTTTGTTGATTAGAAAGACCATTAATAGGCAGTGTACAGGCTTTTATATCAGTTGTTATGGCGGACAATTCCTCAAATGATCTGTTCTTTAAGTATTCTATTAAGTGATGTTCTTTAAGTGTTATCAAAAACTCCAATTGTTTATTATTTAACATACTTTTGATATTCAACTTCTGATAAAATGTCAAAATAATTTACAAGAGTGTCTGCGATCTCTTTTATCTCTTTCATCTCCAGTTCTACACTATAGTCTTCTCTTATAATCGTTCTCAACTCCTTAATAAGACTTTGACTAACCATATTTATTTTTCTCCGTAGAGCCTTGCCTTAATCATCTTTTTTTGATTAAAATAGACAATAGGATTAACTTTTAATTGACCTCTCCAAAAATTCTCAATGAGTTGGTTTAGGTTTTCGTCTCGCTTGAATAGAAACTGGGCTTTGCGGGGATTGGTGCGATCAATTGTCTCTAGGGCATAAAAAAGAGAAAGAGCTGTTGCTAACGCAAGGTCGGAAGTAGAGTAATAATTGTTAGCGTTTAATTTTTGTTGATTCATAATAATTACATAAATTAGATGTTGATTTAATTTTAAAACAAGATATTAGCTAGTCAATTGGGGCAGATTAGAACTTTTTAGAACCTTTTGACGGTAATTGAAGAAGTTAGGAGATTATTAGAGTAAAACCCTTATTCGTTTCTATGGACAGAGGCAGATTTTTATTTTTAAACTCTTTTCTTAGCTTGTTAATAGTCCCTCGCATATTACGATTTAATCGCCACACACTTTTTTCTGGGTATTTGAGATTTGAATTAAATTCGTAAGTTTCCTTATAACTCATCTTAATTCCATAGTTTTCCCATAAGCACTTAAAATATCTACACTTATTTGACCAATTGTTTGGGAAAGTGAAGATGACTGTTTTATTCTTTCTGATTTTCAGAAGATTATCTTCTTCTACGAGCTTGCAACCAGAGGGGAGCGTAAGTTTTCTGTGTTCTTGAGCATCTTCTTGAGAATGTATGGTGGGATCCTTTGTTCCATCCTTGATTTCATTTATAAGTTGACCGTGTCTTTCTTTAGATTCTGACAGTGTTTTTCTGTAAGATTCAAGCCTAGGTATTAAGAATCTATGCAATCGTTTCAACCACTTCTCAAAACGTTTCTTTCTGAGAAAGACAGAGCTATTGCCCTTAGTAATTTGTTTGAACTCAAACCCATACATATCATCTATATAGTTATCCCTTTTGAAATAGCTTTTAGCCCTTTCTAAACCCAGTACTCCGCAAGCCAATCTTTCAATGTTGTAATGAGCCCACCATACTGCGTTTTCCCTTAAACGCTTAAATTCCCCCCATTCAGTACAAGCCTCGTTATATTTTTTAAATAGCATGGGGCAACGTCTATCTTCAGATATGTGGTTTTTTATAAGTTTTACTTTCCCTTCCTTACGAAATTTGTCTATCAACTCTTGGTAGGGTTGATAGAAATAATCAATATTTTCTTCAAAATATGAGGTTTCAACTTGGTCAAATCTTCCTTTAAGCTGATTAATCTGGTTTATAAAAGGACTTGTAGGATGATCTTTTATTCCTGTTTTTTCAACTTTACCCAGTATGTCTTTTACTAACTGTTTCCATTTTTCAATAAAGCTATCTCTTTTTTCATTATAGTTCTCTAGATCTTCCTTTGCTTGTCTGGGTAGAGGTTTAAGGATAGATGCAAGAATCTTGCTTTCCAGAAGATACTTACCATAATCCGCTATCTTAAGAAAGAAGTTATTTTTGGAAGGTTCATTAATAGTCTCTTCGTATTTAGTCTCCAAATCGGCAATGATCGTCTCTATAGATTTCTCTCTCGGCGTCATACTCATTTTAATTTTTAATTATCATTCCTAAATTATTAGGCACTTTCTATTTTAGCAAAAATGTTGTATATTAATGTTAGCAAATGTTAAATTAAGGTTTAATGAAAAAAGACAACAAATTAATAAAACTTTCAGAAGCAGTAGAACTTCTAAATGTTCACCCAAACACTCTTCGTAAATGGGATAAAGATGGTTTATTAAAAGCAATTCGTTTTGGTAAAAGAGGAGATAGAAGATATCATAAAAATGATCTAATAGATTTTATTAAGAATAAAAAGATTTAGCTAAGATTAATAATTAGAGTGCCTAAACTCTACAAAATAGAGCATGGCATAAATATCCTACCACAGGAGCGAGAGCTCCTCGTCTAGCAAACCTGTGGTAGGTCGTATTCCGAAAGGAATATGGTGATCTGAAAAGATTACTAGCTGGCGGGGAGCTTTTTTATGTCTCTGCCAATAAAAGACATATGGAAAAGGTATTTAAAAAAATTATTATCGGAGGTGTAACGGGTATCCTTTTATATATCTGTTGGTATGTTTTACCTCCTATAAAAGATTCGTTGGTTCAGAAAGCCGAAGAGAAGTTGAAAAAACATGGATTATATAAACGTTACAAAGTAGCTTACAAAATTTTGAAGGCGTTTCTTTATGTAGTGATAGCACTTATGATTTTGATTCCTCTTGGATTTTTTATAGTAGTTTTGTCAAGTAGTAATAAATAAAGTGGAACAAAATAAAAAACTTATTATTTTTTAACTCAAAAGGACTTAGATGAAAAAATTTAATAAAGGGTTTATCCAGATACCGCTCTTAATAGTTATTATTGTTTCTGTCTTGACGCTTTCTGGCACAGGTATTGTTTTATATAAAAAAGGGAAATTGCCTTTTATTACTAAAAAGGACAATGTCACTCAATTCACATCAACATCTAGTCCAACCTCAACACAAAAACCACAATTAAAAGAAGATAATGTTACTCGACCCACATCAATATCTAGTCAAATTCCAACAAAGAAAGCACAATCAGAAGTATTAGGAGTAAGTGAATTGGAAGGAAAAACAGAGGAAGCCTTAATGCCCATTCAAACACAAAATTCTTTTATAAATGACGTTCCCTCATCTATACCTGAATCTCCACTTACTGTAAGTCAAGAAAACACTACTGCGACCCAACAACAGACATATTCTATCATTCCACTCGGAGATATATCTAGCTTTCCAGAGAGAGAACGGACACTTTGGACTAATGCCTACAACGAGTTTTTAAGAACACACAATCTCCAATACATGAATTATGACCAACAAAATGAACACCTTCTCAAGATAGTTGAAAAATATTATCCCCAATATAAACATGAGCTTGAACAGGAAATCCAACTACATCAAGATTATCTAAACAAACTTCAAGAGCTTAATAATAATGAGCAAGAAACGCAATCAAATCCAGAGATAGAGACTAAGCTAGATGAGTTAAGACAAACCCTTGAGCAAATACAGAATCAACCAGTTGCCATGAACGTAATTGAAGGCAAAAAACAAAGAGCTCATCAGGATTGGATAAATGATAACCAAGAAGTTTACGCCCAAATTCTAAATAATAACTATTATACCAGCCAGCTAAATACCATTTTAGCTGCTTATGGTTTGTAATAAATAAACATTTCTGTAATAGATTTCTTGAAACTTTTTCTTCTTACGTAAGTATCTTTTTAGCTTTCTAGTTGGTCTGCCATTATAAGATATTCGTTTTACCTCTTTCCGCAAAGCTTCAATTTCTGGTTCGCTTATAATCTTTCCTGCCCACTTCCAGCGCCCGCTTAGGTTTCTACTTTCATAAGTTAGATACTGGCAATGCCTACATGCAAAATAATCACCTCTCTTATAAAGTACGCCAACACGTCTTTGGCAGAATAGACATATAAACCAGTATCTACAGCCACCAAAGTTGCAAAGAGTAGTGGTAAGAGGCACTTTGTAATCAAACTCGTTTTTATTACCTTCTTGGTCTGTTTGAGTATATGTAAAGCGGGCATACTTATCTATGTCTTGTGACTTTATTTTTCTATCTACATCTGACAGTAGAGAAACTTCCAGGCGAAGACCGCTCCTGTTCTCGTCATGTTTCCATTCAATTGTTATGGAGTATGTATTGCCTATTTTTAACCACCCTTTTCTTTTTAGGCGCCATATCTTTACTTTCTTCAGATAATCAGCTTCCATTCTGTGATAAAAATGAGGTCTCATAATTGCTACTATACCAAAATACCGAAATTAATAGAGATTTAGATTTGCTTTAAGGCTGATTCTATACTTCAGAGCGGATGAACATAAAATGAACAAATCAGGTAAAATATAGTAATAATGAAAATTAAAGTGAATTAAAATGAAAAGCGTATTAATTATTTTATTAACTATTATTATTGGAGCATCCCTTTTTTATTGGCTTCAAATAAGACCAGCACAAATTAAACATGATTGTTCATGGGTAAAATATTTTGAAGCAGCAAAACCTGCTTACTCTGCATTAACTGAAGGAGAATTACAAGTAAAAGGACTGATAGAAGATTGTACTATTATGGTATTAGATCCTGATTCTACTTTTTGGAAGTTGGAACAATCACTAGCTAGTGATTGTAAAAGAAATAATAAAAAAATTATTGAAGAATATAGTATTGAGCGTGATGCGATTCCTGCAAAAGAAAAGTGGAGAAAAGCAAATAAAGAGGAATATCAGTTCTGTTTACACGACAAAGGATTGTGAGTCGTGAAACACAAAAGCTATTTAACAGAAAGTTCTCCATATATAGAAGTAGGTAAGGTTTCATCTTCTTTACTAGTTAATATAGTCATTACGTCTTTACCACTATTCATCTTATTTTGTCAATTTTTGGTAAGATAATCATAATACTCACACAACAATATGACATTAAGCAAAACAATTCTTATTCTAGAAGATAATCTGAAAGTTCTTTCAAGAATA